>NZ_VAWE01000003.1 GCF_005795905.1 Streptomyces marianii | reverse complement strand
CTCGCGTCGCTCGTCCTCGCTCTCGTCCCGGCCGGTCTTGGTCCGGAAGTAGCGGGCGCTGCTGCGCTTGGCCTTCTCCTTGGACAGCTCCTGGCGGCCCGGCGGGGGCCCATCGGCTCGTAGATAAGGCTCATGGAACGGCGGGCGTTCTGGCGTGGCCGAAGGACCGGCTGCAGGAAGGTGGCGTACACCGTGGACTGGGGCCAGTTGCGCACCTGGTAGGAGACGGTCCAGGCGCCGTCATGCTCGTAGGTGCCCATGTTGGTCACCGGCGTACGCGGGCCCGGCCAGTTCGGGTGTGACGCCTGCGGGGGTGCCGGTCCAGTCGGGGTTCTGGGCGGCGGCGTTGCGGGTGGCGAGCTCCAGTTGTGCGGTGGGTTCATACGCCGTGCGCACGGCTTGGGCGACGCCGCGCGGGGTGAGCCATTCGACGACCTGGAGGCTCGCGGTGCTCAGTGCGGCGTGCATGGTGCCGACTTCGCGGACGAGGACGGCTGCGGCTCCGACCTGTCCGCCGCCTGCGCCCTTGATGGCCAGGCGGGCGCGGCTGGAGGAGAGGGTGACCGAGAGGTAGGTCTCGCGGGTGGTGGCCGCCGGCCCGGCGCCCTCCATCAGCTCGGACAGTGCGGTGACTGCTGCGGCGGGTGCCTCGGGAGCGAGGTGGCGGGTTGTCCAGGAGCGCAGAGCGGCGCCGTCGTCGGGCAGGCAGCGCTGGTGCACCGCGATGCGCACGATCGGCGAGTCCTCGGTGCAGTAGGAGCGCAGGAACTGGGCCCAGGCGGCGACGCGGGAGGCCTGCTTGTCGGTGTCGACCAGGGCCAGGCCGGGGAAGGTGATGCGGGCGATGGCGGTGTAGGTGCCGGCCACGGGGTCGTGGGCGACGCCGAGGCGGCCGCCGAGGCCGTCCGGGGCCTCGAGGATCCGCTGTCGGGCAAGGACGCCGGGCAGGTCCATGGGTTGTTCTCCGGTCTTTGCGGAGCGCGGGGCGAAGGCGCCGCTGAGGAAGATGTTGTGTTTGCGGGCCACGGCGATCTGATGCCTCACTGCCAGGAGGATCCATTCGTCGGCGCTCAGTCCCATCACTCGTCCGAAGGCGAGGAGCAGCAGGAGCAGGGAGATCGGTACGCAGACGAGTGCGGCTCGCCAACTGCCCAGGTTGAACGGGATGAGCGCGGCCACGGACGCGACGGCGACCATGGCGAAGCCCGGGCCGGAGAGTCGGCCGATGAAGCCCGACTTCTCGCTCTGCCAGCCGCCGTATGTGGCGGGTTGCGACATCGGTTACGCCTCCTTCGAGGGTTCGGCCGGCTGGGAGGGGGCAACCGGGCGGGGCGGGATCTCGGCCGGAGCCCCGGACTGCGGTGGGGGTGCCTCGTCTGTGGGGCTGCCGCCGGTGGCGGGTGCCGAGCGGGGCGGGATGACGACGTGGCGGCCGCCGGGGCTGCCGTGGTCCAGGCCGGCGTGTGCCGCGGTGTTGGCCATGCCTGATTCCAGAGCGTCCTTGCCTGCGGCCAGCACCTGCAGGGGAAGGCCGATCGAGCCGGCCACCTTGGAGCTGAACGGGCCGCTACCGCCCTTCATGCGGGCCTTGAGGGACTCGTCGCTCCAGAAGCCGCCGCCCGTGCTGGCCTTCGCGACCTGGGCGTTGTCCTGTTCCAGGGCGCGGGTGTAGCCGCTGCCGCCGCCGACCGCGCCCGCGCCGCCCATCTCGGGGCGGTAGCCGCCCTGCATCGAGCCGGCCGAGGAGCCGATGGAGCTGAGCAGCCCGGAGGCGATGGAGCTGCCGCCGCCGGCCGTGGAGAAGGTCATGAACTTGGCGAGGACAGGCCAGGCGAAGCACGCGAGTACAAAGATGACCAGGCCCACGAACATGTTCTGGGCGCCCTGGCCTTCCGCCATCGCGAAGAACCCGATGCTGAAACAGGTCACGATGGCCGGCTTCATCAGGATCAGGGCAATCAGCGCGTTGCGGGCCTTGGGCCACCATTCGCTGGTGGCGTCCGACATCTGCCCGGCCAGGGTGATGGGCATGGTGGCCACCAGGATCATGATTCCGGCCTGGCGGAGCAGAACCTCCAGCCACAGGGCGGCGATGGCCAGGATGCACACGATGCCGACGACGATGATGACGCCGACCGCGGCGGCTGCCACACCCTCGCCGGTGATCAGCGCGCCGCCGACGGTGGCGGCGCCTCCGCCGCCGGTGATCAGGCCGCCGAACAGCTTGCCGAGCTGCTGCTGCATGGCCTTGGTAGCGTCGGTCTCGCCGGAGCCTCCGCCTTCGAAGCTGTAGTTGATGATCCAGGTGCTGACGGCGTCCGACCAGCCGAGGGCGGCCTGGGTGGCCGTGAAGTACACGGAGGTGATCACCGCCCACTTGACCAGGCCGATGATGGCTGTGGCGGCCGGTTCCCCTTGGTGACTGAGGCTGACCTTGCCGAACTGCAGCAGCGTCAGGAACGTCGCGATCACGATCGACAGGGCGGTCATGATGCTGGTGACCTTGCCGATCCCTGTTTTGTTCAGGTCGATCGTGGAGGCGGTGTTGAAGACGTTCGCGAACTGCTCCAGCAGCCACACGACGGCTTTGCCGATGTAGTTGGCGGCCTCCTGCAGGGCGTCGGAGGCGAGCTCGCTGATCTTCCCGGCGATCCAGTCCATCGGGCCCTTGGCGGGCGGCGGGTACTTGTACTCGCCCTCTCTCAGGCATTCCTTGAACGGCTTGCGCTTCTTCTCGACGCACTCGGTGATGTACTTGTTCAGCTTCTCGAAGTTGGGCGCGTCTTTGGCCTTCTTGCGCCATTCCTCGAGTCGGCGCTTCTCGAAGGCCAGCTGGTCTTCCTTGTCGCACGAGGGGGAGGCGATGCCGTCGGCGCCTTCGCAGATGTCGATGGTGCCGGGCAGCTCGCCCGCCTCTGCGGCCCGGCAGCCCTCCACTCCGGGGGCGTCCCAGATGCAGTACTTGCCGTTGGTGTCGATGCCGATCGACTGCCCCTCCCACTCCTCGGGAATGGGGTCGGGCGGGCCGACGTCGGCGTGAGCCTCCGGGTTGTCCGCGGCGGCGACCGGCGCGGTGACCATGCCGCCGCCCAGGCAGAACAGCAGCGCGAGGAACAGGCATAGAGCGCGGGCCGGACGGGAGACACGATCAGTCGGCACGCTTCACCTGCTTCCAGCCGTCCCTCCAGGCGTGGGGGCTCTCGGGGAAGTAGGCGACGGGAAAGCTGCCCCGCTTAACCACGTCCGGCTCGTTGGTGAGCTTCCACGCCCCGTCCTGCCACTTGAGGAACAGGTCATCGGTTTCGTCCTTGAGCGGGTTGTCGTCCGCACCGCCATCCGGGCCGGTCGCGTACCGGTCGTAGTGCATCCACACCTGCACGACGTCTCCGAGCGGCAAGCCGGGCACGTCGACGGACGTCACCCGTACCGCCTCGACTGAGGTGGTGAAGGTGACACCGGCCGGAGCGGGTCCGGACGGCGGCAGGCCGGCGCCTTCGCGCAGCTTGCGCACCTCAGAGATCTGCTCGTCGATGTAGCCGGTGGCGTCGGGAGAGGTCACCACCTCAAGCTGCCGACGGGCCTGCTGGTCATCGAGGAAGGCGTACTCCTCCCAGAAGTACACCGCGGCCGAGATGGCGCCCGGGACGGAGTGGGGGAAACCGATGGAAGCACCGTCCTGCTGCCCGGTCGGCGAGACAAGAGAAATCTTCTTGGCCTTGTCCGGGGTCATCGCCTCCTTGGCGCCCCCGCCGGTGGGCGCAGAGCTGGCCTGTGCGGACGGTCCGGCCGTCGGCGGTGTACCGGAGTCGCCGTCCAGGGCTGCGATCGCGGTGACCCCGCCAGCGAGCAGCGCGGCAACGGCGACTGCGCCGATGGCGATCAGCGAGACTTTGGCCCGGCGGGCCTTGCGGTCGTGGTTGTCCATGCTCGGGCCCTCACTTGCCCGTCATGTTGTAGAAGGCCATGACCAGGGAGGCGGTCACGCCGATACCGCCGGCGCCGATGAGGCTCCAGACGATCCCCTGCTTGCCGCGGGCGGCCAGCTGCGCACGTTCGGTGTTGTGGCCGACGGCGACGAGCGCCCAGCCGACAAGCCCTCCGAGGACGGCGCCGGCGAGGCCGAGGCCGGCGGTCCACGCGAGGATCTGCTTGACGGGGTTGTTGACCTCATCGGGAAGGGCGGGGGTGTAGTCGGGCACCGGGTCTCCGGGGGCCGCAAGGTCCTTCCAGTTGGGGTCAGCGGCGAGGATGTGCAGGGTTTCCAGGATCTGGCTCATGATCAAACCTCGTCAGGGGGAGTGGACAACAGCAATGGGTGCGGGCTGAGGTGCGTGGGGCAGCGGATCGCCCCACGCTCGGTGGGCAGCGGCGAGGACTGCGCCGGCGATGTGCGCGGCTGCCTGCTGGGTGCGGGCGCGCAGCTTCGTCGCGGAGCGCAGTCCGTGCGCCCGGATGTGCGGGTCGTAGGGGAGGTGGGTGACCTCGGCGATGCGGGGGGCCAGCATCGTGGCGGCCGCTCGTACGACCGGGGCGGGCCTGCCGTCGGTGGTGCCCACGAGGACGGCGACGGCGCGCTGTAGCGGCAGGCCCTCGGCGTGCAGGACCATCGCCGCCTGCTGCAGGGCTTCAACGCCGCTTGCGGTCGCGGCCGCGCACAGTACTGGTACTGCATACGGCAGTTCGCACCAGGCGCGGGTCTGGCCGGGGCGTCCGACGCAGCGGGCCTCGAGGATGTCATGAGCGAGCGGGTGGACGGTGTCGGCGATCACCGCGCTCCATCCGCCTACGGCGGCCAGTTGGTACCAGGCTGCTGGCTGTTCGGGCAGGTTCAGCGGCGGTGCGTGCCAATCCCGGCCGTCGGTGAGGACGTGCCAGTCGTCGTTGCGAGCGGTCTGCCGGGCTGCTGCCTGGTGCACCTGTGACCGGGTCAGCGGCTGGTCAGGCGGGAGCGCGGCGAGCCCGCCGGCGCCCTGGTCGACGGTCAGGGCTGGCCAGGGGGAGGAAAGCCGGGGAGCGGTGTCGAGCACCACGGTGGGCCCGGCCGTGGCGAACTCGGCGGCCAGCAGGCGCGCCACGGTGGACCGTCCGCTGCCGCCGGTTGCTGCCATGACCGGCATGACGAGCCGCCCGTGGGCCGGCAACACGGGTGGTGAATCTGCCTTTTTCCGCACTTAGCCCCCCGTACCACCCATGCAAACATTCACTTTAGTGAATCATCGATAGTCCATCGACCGCCTGCAGAGCAGATCGAAACTTTACACGGTTGGCCTTTGCAACAACTACTGGTTTCTCAACCGCCCTGCTGGTAAGCGTTGATGGCATAGTGTCACACACAATCACGCAGCCTCCGGGGGTGCGGTTCCCGACGAGGGAACACCAGGAGCCGCTTTGGGGAAGCAAATCAGCGGGGGGACAGAGTGGGAGGAATCAAGCGCTGGCTGGCGGTCGGTGCCGCCGGGCTGGTGATGACACCGGTCGCCCTCGGGATCGGCGTGGTGATGCTGATCGCCGCCTTCGACGACGACAAGGGCGGGGACTTCGACGCACCACCGGCTGGCGGCAGCTTGAGGATCGGCAAGGGCGGAGTGCCGCCCGAGTACGCACAGCTCATCCTCGACGCGGCGGCCGCTTGCGACGCGGGCCTGCCACCAGCGATCTTGGCCGCGCAGCTCAAGCAGGAGAGTGGATTCAACCCCGACGCCGGGTCGCCCGTGGGGGCCCAGGGCATCTCTCAGTTCATGCCGGGCACCTGGCAGACGTGGGGCGTCGACGGCAACGGCGACGGCAAACGGGACGTGTGGGACCCCGAGGATGCGATCCCGGCGCAGGGCAAGTTCATGTGCAGTCTGGTGAAGAAGGGCAAGGCGCATCCGCAGTACAACGGCTCACCCATAGAACTGGCCCTCGCCGGCTACAACGCCGGCTGGGGCCGGGTCGACCAGTACCGCGGTGTGCCGCCCGAGAGCTTCGCCCGGGGTGAGACCTACAACTACGTGAAGAACATCATGGCCATGTCAGTCGAGATGGCCGGACCCGAAGACGCGGGGTCCGCAGGTGGTTGGACCCTGCCGGTCGAGGCCCCCGCCGGGACGCCGTACCACCAGCGCGGGCCCATGTGGTCCAGCGGCTACCACACCGGGATCGACTTCGTGGTGCCGATCGGAACCCCGATCGAGTCCATCGGTCCCGGCACCGTCGTCACGGCTGGCCCGGGCGGCGCCTACGGCAACCAGGTCGTCATTCGGCATCCGGATGGCATGTTCAGCCAGTACGCCCACCTTTCCCGGCTGACCGTCTCCAAGGGGCAGAAGGTCAAGGGAGGCACCCGGATAGGGCTGTCCGGCGCCACGGGCAACGTGTCCGGCCCGCATCTGCACTTCGAGATCCGCACCGGCCCGGACTACGGATCCGACGTCAGCCCGATCCCGTATCTGCGCAAGCGCGGCCTGAAGATCTGAGAGCAGGGACCATGACCATCGTGCCGCCCCAACCGAGCACCTCGCCGGCGCTGCAGGAGCCGCTGTACGCCCCGTGGGGCAGCGTAACTGCCGCGTTCTGGATGACCGCGGACGGCGCCCCGGCGCCGACGCCTGCTGTCCTCGTGGCTCTGCGCGAGCGGCTGGCCGAGGTGGCGGCCGCGGCCGTCGCCGGCCAGCTGGACCAGGCCGTCCGTCTGGCCACCGAACTCGACCGTGAGATCACGGCCCAGTACGGCGAGCCGCATATCCACACCATCGAGGTACGCGAAGTTCGCGGATACCTCGCTCACCTGACGGGGGACCACGCCGCCGCTGTGGGCTGGTACCTGCACGCGGCACGGCTGCGCTCCGGTGTGCAGGGCCGGTCCCATCCCGATACCGCCCAGGCCACTCGCCGCGCCTACAGCCTGTGGCGGGCGATGCCCGCGACGGTCGACCGGCACCCTCACGGGGTGGAACTGCTGGCCACGGTCATCGACATCCACGGGCCGGATGCTGCTGTCGTCCACCACACCCGCAAGAGGCTGGAATCTCTCGTGCTTCCCTCGACCGCCTCCACTCAGGCCTGAGTCCCTGGCACCGTTTCGCGGTTCACACGCCGGTACGCACGCCGCCGCCCGGGAACGTCTGCTGAGGCGGGAGGGCCTGGCCGTGCTGCTGCCGCGCCCGCTGGGCCGCCTGGCGCCGCTCCTGCTGCAACGCGGCGTCGCGAGCGGCGGCCTCGGCGGCGTGCTGCTGCGGAGCCCGGTCGCTGATCTGCTGGCGCGCCAGCTGCTCCCGCTGTAGGAGTGCAGCCTGCCGCCGATGTTCCACGGCCTTCGCGCGCAGCTGGATCGCCTGTCGGCGGGCGTCGTCAAGCGCCTCGGAGCGGACGGTGTCGATCTGGTCGGCGAGCACCGGGATCCGCGCGGCCATGGCGGCCAGGCGCTGCCGGATGAGCGTCGCGTCGGTGGGCGTCTCGCCGAGGGCCCCTTCCGCCCTGAAGGCTTCCGCGTACGGGGAGGTGCGGATGGTCTGCCAGGCCTTGGTCCGGGCGGTGTCGGCGGCGCGCTGGGCGCGTTGCTGCTGCTCCTGGTCGTGCGCGGCCTGCCGCCCGTAGTGGGAGGTCAGGGCCTGCTGTTCAGCGCGTGAGGTGCCGGCCAGCCGCAGCGCGATGCGTCCGCGCCCGCTGGCCTGCTGGACCTGGTCCCGGATGCGTGTCGCCTTCTCCGCGGCCGCCCCGGCCTG
The DNA here is from genome assembly GCF_005795905.1 of Streptomyces marianii. Taxonomy (NCBI): domain Bacteria; kingdom Bacillati; phylum Actinomycetota; class Actinomycetes; order Kitasatosporales; family Streptomycetaceae; genus Streptomyces; species Streptomyces marianii. Next base: position 99,894 of record NZ_VAWE01000003.1, on the reverse strand, counting down.
GAGGGCGGTGAGGTTCTCCTGCTGCGCCAGGGCGGCAAGCCGGTCGGCCTCCGCGATGAGCGCGGCAGCCTCTGCAGCAGCCCGCTGCCCGGCGCTCGGCCGTTCGGACAAAGCGGCGGCCAGGCTGTTCGCCTCACGGGCCTGCTCGTCGGCCATGCGTTCCGCCACCGCCGCCCCGCGCAGGGCCTTCGCGAGCCGGGCCTCCAGACGCGCGGTGGGCACCGTCCCGTACGGGCGGGCGTCGCGGTCGTCCCACACCGGGAAGGCGGGTTCCTCGACCGCGGGCTGCGGCGGGGCGACGGGCTCGGGGGCGGCGCGCAGCTGGTCACTGACCATGGCGTCGGCACGGTCCTGGCGCAGCAGCACGGTGTAGGCGGCAAGGGCGCGCTCGAGGAGTTCGGCCTCGTCACGGGGGTCGCCGAGCCCGGCCCGGGTTTCCGGGTCCTCGAGGGCCGCGGTGGGCAGCCACAGGTGGTTGGCGGTCTTGGCGCGGGTGATGCCGGGGTAGAGCGCGTACGCGTTCGCACCGTGGCCGTAGACGAGGGCGGTGTCGGTGGTCAGGCCCTGGGAGGCGGCGATGGTCATCGCGTAGCCCAGGGAGAGGGCTCCGGCGGTGATCTGACCGGCATCGAGCCAGGCCTGGCCGGTGCGGTGGGTTCCGTCGCTGTTCCTGCGCCGCCAGGTGATCTGCACCCGGTGTTCGGCGTCGATGTCGGTGATGACGGCGCGGTAGCCGTTGAGGACGTCGGGGCCGGCGCCGCGCCGGGAGCGGTAGTCGTTGGTGCGCACCCGGACGACGTCGCCGACGGCGAGGGTGAGGTGGTCGCCGCCGGGCAGCGCGTAGCGGTGCTCGCGGCCGAGGTCACCGGCCGCCCGGCGCAGGGCCTGGGCTCCGCCATTCAGCAGGGCGGCGTCGTGGTTGCGGGCGGCCAGCACGACGAGGTTGTCGAGCGTGTCGTACGCGTCGCCGAAACGGGCGCGGGCCTCGTTCCAGGCGGCGAGGATGCCGCGGCGGGCGTCGTCGGCGCCGTCGGTGGCATGGATGCGGCCGCGGTCGGCGAGCAGGTTCAGGGCCTGCTCGCGGGCGCCGGTGCGCCAGATCTCCAGTGCGGCCCGCTCGCCCGCGTCCTTCTGGCGCCGGTTGACCGTGAGTGTCTCGCCGCCGACGAGGCGGTGGACTTCGGCGAAGCCGCCGCCCGGGCCGATGGCCTGCAGCTGCTGCGGGTCACCGACCGCGATGACCTTGGTGCCGGTACGGGCGGCCTCGGTGAGCAGCACGGCCATGGACCGGTCGTCGGTCATCGCCGCCTCGTCCAGGACCAGGACGTCGACGCCCGTCAGGCCGGTGCCGTCGTGGATGCGCTGCAGCCAGGCGGCGACGGTGCGGGAGGGGATGCCGGAGCCCTCGTAGAGGGTCTGCGCGGCAACCGCGGACAGGGAGGCTCCGGCGTAGGTCAGGCCGATGGCGTCCCAGCCGATGCGGCAGGCCTCCATCAGGCTCGTCTTGCCCGATCCGGCGACTCCGATGACCGCATCCACGCCGTGGCCGGCCGTCAGCAGCCGTTGCACCACGCGCCGCTGCTCGTCGGCGAGCTCGAACCCGGCGGCCACCTCGAACACGGAGATGGCGGCCGCTGCCTGATCGGTGGTCAGGCGGGCGGAGTCGGCGGCGTAGCGGGCGCGGGCCTGCTCCACGATGGTCTGTTCGGCCTGCAGGATGTCGCGGGTGGTGTACCGCTCGGTGTGCGTCATCAGCTGCGAGCCGCGCGGTGGCAGCGCTTTGACGTAGCCCTTCACCGCGAGCACCCGCTCGGCGAGGCCCTCCAGATGGGCCGGGTTCAGGCCGTAGGGGCAGGCGTCGGCGACCCGGGCGAGCAGTTGGGCCTTGCTGAACTCCTTGTCGAAGGCGGTGAGCCCACCTCTCGGGTCGAAGACCGCGGCGGCGATCTGCTCGGGAGACGGCGTGCGCGGCCCGTCGGGCCCGACCACAGCGAACGGCCCGTCAGGGCCGGGCGGGCCGGGGGCGGCGGCCGTGACCATCGCGTCGACGTCGTAGCCGAGGTCCTCGGCGCGCTGTCGCCAGGTGTCGCGCAGGTCGATGACGCCGGTGTCGTGCTTAGCGTGCCGGGTCTCGGCCGACGCCCGCAGCTTCTCTTCGCGGCTGGCGTCGGCGCCGGCGATGGCGTCGACCTGGGCGGCACGGCGGGAGTAGTGGTCGCGCAGCGGCTCGGGGATGCCGGCGACCTCCCAGGCGCCGGTGCGCTCCGCGCGGGCGTAGCGCACGCCGAACCGCTCGTGGGCCAGCGCCCGCACCCGCCCCTTGAACAGGGCGTCGAAGGCCTTGGCGTGCCGGTGCAGGTCCATGCCGCCGTTGGCGATCGCCCGCCACTGCCCGTCTTCGCAGCGGGCCATGTTGACGATCACCAGGTGGACGTGGAGGTGGGGGTCGCCGGGGGTGTCGTCGACCGGCCGGGCGGACTGGTGCTCGACGCTCCAGCCGAGCAGTCCGCCGGTGGCGATGCGGTGCAGCTTGCCGTCCTCGCTCGCCAGGCCGTAGCCGATCCACCGCTCCAGCTCGGCGAAGGCCTCCCGCTTGGCCTGGTGGACCAGGTCGCGGAAGTCCTTCTCGTGCCGTTCGGCGAGCAGTGCCCACAGGGTCGAGTCGCTCTTGGGCAGGTCGGCGACGACGTCGTAGGCGCGGATGCGGACGCTGACCCGCTCGCCTTCGTGGGCGCGGGCCTCGGCGAGCTCGTCGGCGTCGTAGATGTCCTCCAGGGCGAGCCCGGCCGCGCGGGCGATGCGGTGCAGGGAGTCGACCTGCAGCCGGTGCCGTTCGCCCTTCTGGTGCACCATCCGCGCCAAGGTCGCGTACTTCTTCGCCTGCTTGGGCTTGTCGGCGAACAGGTCGGCCGGCTCGCATCCAGCAGTCTCGGCGGCCGCCTCGATTGCCTCGACGAGCCGGGCGCCGGTCAGTTTGGCCCGCGGGTGTGCGCGCAGCTCGGGGCGCACCAGTTGCTCTCCGGTGAGGGGGTGGACGCCGTTGGTCAGGGCTCGGGCTGCCTGCTTGCCCGCCTCGTCGAGGACCGTGCCAGGGGTCTGGCCGACGGCGGCGAGGCCTTCGCCGATCCACACGAGTGTGCCGTCCTCGGCGGCGTCCATGCGGTAGTCGACCTGGTCGCCGGCGGCCGAGCCGGCCTGCCCGTCGAGGCTTTCGCCCTCGCCCCGGACGTAGCAACCGGAATGGCCGGTGAGGCGGTACTCGACCTGCTCGTCATCCACGATCCCGGTGACCCACGCCATCGACCGCCGCCCCCTCCCCTGCCTTTCAGCGGCCGAAGGCCGCGTACGTCCCCGTAGGGGACGTACCTTTGTCCATCCGATTCTGATCTTGACAGGGTCGTGACGATAAGTCGATGCGCAGGACGAGTCAATGTCGATTCAGGCGTCACCGGTACGCACGTGAGGGGAACTTTCGGAGGCGCTGCAGATTCGACCTGAGGGCGGCAGAAGTGGAAGCCCTCGGTGGCATGGAGAAGACCCCACTGCACCCGGTGCTGAGGGGTCTTCGGCTCTTTCTGGCGTCGGGCTGGGTCAGCGCTTCGTACGGTCAGTCGCCGCGCTGGTGAAGCTGTTTGCGGGCCTCGGTGAGGATTCGGCGCCAGGTGTGCGGGGACTGGCTGTGGCGCTCAGCGAGTTCGGCGGCAAGCTCACCGGCTGTGCGGTCCGGCTGGGCGGCCAGGGCCTTGACGGCCTCCTCGATGCGGGGGTCCGGCCCCTCCGCCGACGGACGGCCGGCGGTCCCGGCCCGGTTCGTCGTGTCGTGATACGCCCACAGCTGGTGGCGGGTGCGGTACTCACGTACCCGGCCGCTCGGCAGCTCCTCGACGCGAACGGGCTCCGGCCAGCCTGGCGGCGGGTTCTTGCGGTAATGGGTGATCGCGCTCGGGTCCAGGCCGAGCAGCCGCGCCTGGTCGACCGGGCGCAGCTCCTCGTCGGGGTCGCCGCTGCGGTCGACGGTCCGGGCGCGGTCGCGGCGGCCGCGGTGGAAGCCGGCGTACCACTCGTCCCACTCCTCAAGGTCCCAGTGCATGACGCCGTCGATGTCGCGGGCGGCGGGATGCCCGTTGGCGACGCGGTCTTTCCACAGCGCGGCGAGGGTGGACCGGCTGTAGCCGGTGTGCGCGACGAGGTCCTCGCGGGTGCCGTACGGGCGGCCGTCGATGGTCTGCATGGGCGGGGCTCCTGGGGTGTGGGTCGTGACTACGATGGTCGCGTGCTCGGTTGATGGGCTTGTTGAGGCCCTTCGGTGGCCGAGCCGCCGCGGCCGGCGGGATTCCCAGATCTGCTCCGCCGGCCGCCTTGTCTTTCACGCGCTGGTCACGCCGCCGTCACCAGCTCCTCCTTGATGCGGTGGTGCCAGCTGGCAGCCCAGTCGGGGCAGTTGGCGCAGCTCTTGTGCTGCCCCTCATGGCCGGGCAGCGGCGCGGAGTACCGAGCGTCCTGGGACCAGGCCAGGGAGTCGGCGGACACGAGCGAGTCGGCGTAGGCGGCCAGGCCCTTGGTCTTCACCCCGAACCCGTGCAGCCGCAACCCCCGCCCGGCGAGAGTCTGGACGATCTCCTTGATCTCGGCGGTCGCCTGCCGGCGGCAGACCGAGCCCAGGCCGACGACCGGTTGCGCGGTGAGATCGACCCCGGCCTCCTCGTACAGCCGGAGGCAGTCAAGGTAGTGGCCAAGCTCCCAGCCCTGCAGGACGGGGATGACGGGCAGTTCGGGGGCGAGCCGCCGCAGGTCCAAGTAGTTGTCGACGGTGTACTGCTGGTGGATGGCGACCGCGGTGTCGAGTTCGTGCTCCGGGTCGTCCGGGGCCAGGCCGCGGGCGGCCTTGGTGCCGTGGAAGTAGTCGCGGTGGCGTGGACCGAGGTGCTGGTTCTTGCCGTAGATCACCCACGGCTCGCACATCCAGTCCTGCGGGGCGATCCACACCACGCGGTCCTTGCCCAGCTCCGACCGGTACCGGCGGACCCGTTCCACGTACTCCTCGGCGCCGATCGGCCATCCGCCGTGCTTCTTCAGCACGGTGAATCCGCCGGAGTCGAAGCACACGCTGCGGGTGGCGCGCGGCATCGGTGTCACCCGGCGCTCGAACCGGTTCACGGACACGAAGAATGTGGTGTCCTCGAACCGGGGGTCGTTGCTCCACAGCCAGTTCGGCATATGCGTGCCGAGGTAGAAGCGGGGCGCCGCCCCGTTCGCTTCCTCCTCCTGCTCCTGCTCACTGCGCCAACAAGCGCAGCGGCACGGGCCGACGGCGCACTCGCCACAGTCGAGGCAGGTCTCGTGGTAGCAGTGTCCGCAGAGGTAGAAGTCCTCGCATTCGCAGACGGCCATCAGTACGCCGTCGCGCTCGACGATGACCAGTCCCTCGTCCACGTTGAGCGGGTCGGGCCTCTTTGCTGTGGGCCGGTGGCGCCGTGCCATCAGGTCTTCTCCTTGGAGTTGAGGTTCTCGGTGTCCGGCGCCGGGAGGGGATTCCCGCCCCCTCACAACGCCTTGCGTATCCAATTCAATCAATTTCTAGAGGGCGAGTCAAGACGAATCTGCAGGTCGGGCACCGTCTTCAGCGCGCTGCAGGACAGCAAAAAAGCGGGCCCGCGTCCGAGGACGCGAGCCCGCTCAGAGGGAAGTCAGAAGACGAGGCGCAGGGCGGTAACGACGCGGACGTCGGGCTGAGGAGAGATGAAGTAGACGACGAACACGCCGCCGACGGTGGCTTCCCGGTAGTCCGACTCGTTGGCCTTGCTGGAGCCGTGCCCGTACGGGTCGTCGCCGAGGGTCTCCGTCATCGCCTGCTCGAAGGCGGTGCGGAACTCCGGTTTCATGGCCTGCCGGGATGCCTCTGCTTGGTCTGCGTACTGGATGCGGTAGCGGCTCACGCCACCGACCGGGGTTCGTCTTGAGGGATGCAGCCGGAGAAGTCGCCTGCCTTCAGTCGGGCAAGCAGTTCGTCGTCCTCCTGCGTGGCCTCGGCGGGCAGCGCCCAGCGGGCGAGTACCCGGTGGAGGTCTTGGGCCGGGGTGCTCTCCACCTCAGCGTCGAACGCCTCCACGTCTGCCTCGTCGAGCACGGCGCGGATGCCCTCGATGGTCGCCGGGATCTCCACCCGTTCGCCTCGGATGTGTGTCGTCCACGTCGCCGTCGCGATGTCGCTCATGCTGTTCCTCCCTTCCCGCTACGGTACGCCGCTGCTCCGGCGCTGGTCCTTTGTTCGTTCTGGTCGGGATGGACCGCTGGTCCGGTCATCGGCCGCGATCCTCGGTACGGCCGTTGTTGCCAGCCGGGCGGGGGACAACGGACAGGCGCAGGGTGCCGTCGCTCAGCGGGGTCATCTCGACGGCGTGGAAGGAGCCGTCGGGGCCGCCCATGGCGTCGGTCTCGAACGCCTGGGCGGGGAGGATCATCGAGCCGCCGTGGTGCATCAGCAGCGCAATCAGCATCGCGTGCGACATGTCCTCGGAGGAGGGGAGCGTGCTCACCAGGCGCCTCCCTCGTCGCCGAGCAAGGCGGCGATGCGGGGGCCGGCCGTGCGGTTGATGTGGTCGACCGCGGTGGCGACGGCCTGCTTGGCGTCGTCGACCAGGAACTCCTCGACCCGGGACCAGTCGCCGGGCTTGTGCAGGGTCCAGTCGGCGGCCGGCAGGCGCAGCACGGCGGACAGCAGCAGCGCCGGGCGGCTCTCGTCGCGCGGCGGGTAGTGCGGCCGGTACGACTCCGGCGGGCCGAAGTGGTGATTCTCTTCCCAGTCGCTGACGTTGTAGGGCGGCCGGTTGCCGCGGGGCAGGATGTGGTGCCTGACGGGAACTTCGACCGCCAGAAGCAGGGAGCGGTCCTCCTCGGAGTGGTCCAGGCGGACGGCCTTGAGGTCGTGGCGGATCCGGACGTAGCCGGGGCTCATCACGGGCGGGGTGGCGATGTTCCAGGCCCAGATCAGGAAGTCGACGGGGTTGGTGCGCTCGTCGTCCTCCAGCTCGTTGACGCGGCGTGCGAGGTAGCGGCCGAAGCGGGAGTCGAGCGGTGCGCCGGTGTCGCTCCTGTTGCGGTCGTACGGGTCGTCGATGCGGACGAGGGTGGTGGTGGACCAGTCGGTCACGGTGGAGCTCCTCACGGGCGGCGCGGGGCCGGTTTCGGCGGTCCCGCTGGGTTGGCCTGCGGTGGTTACGGGCGGAAGGGGTTGCCGAGCTCGCCGCGGGCGACGGCTCGCACGATGACGGCGACCTCGGCGGCGCCGGCCTTGGAGGCCGGGGCGGCGATGGAGACGACGGGGGCCATGTCGTGGTCGAAGCTGATGTCCCAGCCGCCGTTGGTGTAGATGCCGACGGCCAGGTCGGCGTCGGCGTGGTAGCCGCCGCGCGGCGACTCGGGGAGCCGTTCGACGATGACGGAGGCGCGGGGCCCGAGGCGTGCGGTCAGCCCGATCTCGGGGGAGTTCAGGGCCTCGATCAGGTCGCGCTGGAGGGCGCGGACCTGGTCGGCGGTGCGCTCGGGGTCGGGGGCGCTGGTGTGGCGGCGGGCGATGACGTCGAGTGCGGCGCTGGGGAGGCTGGTCGTCCAGCTCCAGTCGGTCGGGGTGACGCCGTGGCGCTCTCCGGCGGCCCAGAGCTCGGTGAGCAGCTCGGCGGCCTCGTCCATGACGCTCGGCGCGTACAGGGTGCGTCCGCCGGCGGCGGCCTTCTCGATCGCGGCGAGCGCGGTGGTGTCCTTCTCGGGGTTCATGCTTCCCTTTCGCAAGTGAGGCCCGGGGCCGGTTTCGGCGGCTCCGGGCCTCATGCTGTCGTGCGGCGGTGACATTGCGAGCGGGAATGCCCGCACGGACCCTCGGTTGGGGGTGTTGGGTCTAACGGCTCTGATCCGGTCTGACCTGGGCGTCGGCGGGCGGCTCGGCAATGGCTCGGTCCCGGCGCGGGTCCCAGCTGGTGCAGTGCTTGCGGGTCTCGCCGTCGGTGTCGCGCACGGTGATCTGCCAGCTCGGCCACGTCGCGCGCGGGCCGCGGTCGATGTCGAGGACCTCGTACTGCGAGTCGGCGTACCCGTGGTCGTAGCGGCCGCCGACGCGGCGCGGGCCGACCTGCATCGCAACCCACTCCTCGTGGGTCAGCTCGAGCCCCTCCTCGTCGCCGATCGCCTCGGCGGCCGAGGCGTTGCCGCACTCGGTGCAGTTGCTGCACCGCTGGGGGTTGACGGTGCCGCACGCGGCGCAGGTCCAGCTCGGGGCCTGGCAGTCGTGGCATGCGTCGTAGCTGTTCGGATTGTCCGCCCCGCAGGTACAGGTCCACGCCCTGCGAGTGCGCTTGGCTTCGGCGAGGTCGTCGAGGTACGTCATTGGTTGCTTCTTTCGGTGGTGGTGGTCCAGGTCCAGGGTTCGGGGGCGGCGGCCGCGGTGGCGGCGGCAATCCCGAGGCGCGCGGCGGTCTCGGCGTACGCCTTCTTGAGGCGGCGGCTGGCGGCCGCGCGGCGGAGCAGGATCGCGAGCAACGCGGCCCGGTCGGAGTCGATGGCGTGCTCGGTGTCGCCGGCGTCGTCCAGGAGCTCGGTCAGGGGCGGGTGGTCGGCGGCGGGCAGGACGCCGCGCACGTACTGGCCGAGCTCGCGCAGCTGGCGGACGGGGAACTGGTCCTGGCCGAAGAAGTCGCTGCCGTGACTGACGACGACGTGGGTGCTCATGGGTGGATTCCCTTCGGTCAGAAGTTGATCTGGGCTAGGAGGTTGGCGAGGCCGCTGGCGGCGGAGTTGATCGGCCCGGCCGCGCCGGTCGAGGCGAGGAAGAAGCCGAACCCGGCGGCGGCGAGGGCGGGCAGGTAGCGCAGGCTGCCGTTGCGCAGCAGGACGAAGACGACGATGGCCAGCAGCACGACGACGCTGAGGGACACGGCCACGGATGGGTTCTCCTTGTCGAGCGGGCAGCCCTGTTGGGCCTGTTAGGCCCAACAGGGCTGACGGTTGTTGGTCTGCGGTGTTGTCGGCGGGGCAGCGCCGGGTGAGCGGGCTCAGACGGTGTCGGCGATCGCCTCGAGCGCGCGGTGGACCCGGGGTCCGGCTTGGCCTCGGATGGCGGCGGCGGCTTCGCCCAGGTTCTCGGCGGCGGCCTCCAGGCCGTCGTCGCCGCAGCGGGCCGCGATGTCGTCGAGCAGGTCGGCGAGGACGTCCAGCACGCTGACGCGGGGTTCGTCGCCGTGGTGCAGGGCCTGCAGGGCGCGGGCGGTGTCCTCTGTGTCGGCGGTGTCGCCGAGAGCGAGGTCGCGGAGCCGGTCCAGGCCGACGGTGATCGTGGCCCGGGCGAGGGTGGCGTCGTCCATGCCCGGCCATCAGCGGCGGAGGTCGTTGTTCGTGCGGGCGATCAGGCCGCGCGTCTTGGTCGTGACGCTGCTGTGGTCTTGGACGACCGTGCCGCTGTAGTGGTGGTGGTGCTCGGTGTGCACGCCCTGCAGGCGGCGCAGGGCCGCGGCGATGGCGGCGACGAAGGCGACCGGGGCTCCCGCGCCGATGGCCAGGCTCACGGGGTCGACGTGGCCCAGGGTGTAGAGCACCAGGGACACGGATCCGCCGATGGGTAGGGAGGCAGCGCCTGCGGCGAGCATGACGCCGCTGACGTCGGTGGCCCTCTGGCTCATGGGCGGCCGTCCGGGCTGCGGGACGGGCGGGGTGTCGCCGATGGCGGGGACCGGGCTGGTGTCGCGGTACGACGTCGGCACGGTGGGCGTCGGGCGGTAGGCGTCAGCGATGAGGCGCCTGGCCTCGGCGGCCTGGGCGTCGCTGAGCTGGCTGTGTTCCACTGCGTTGCTCCTTCGTTTCGAGGGGAGTGGCGGGGACCGGCCGGTCTGTGACGGGATGGCCGGTCCCCGTGTGCGGTCAGGGCAGGCGGTAGATGCCCTTTCCGAGGCTGAGCAGGGCGCCCTCGGCGGCGAGTTTGTTGACCTCGTTGTTCACGCTGCCGGTGCTGGGGCCGTCCTCGGTGCCGCAGCCTGCGGCCTTGCGGATGTCCCGCAGTGCCATGCCCTCGGGCTGCTCGGCCAGGGCGGCGAGGATGCGCTCACGGATGGTGGGGGTCTTCGCCGCGGCGGCGAACGGCGACGGCGCCTCGGCGCCTTCGCCTGCGGCGTCCTGCGGCGCGGGCGCAGTCGCGGGCTCGGGAGCCATGGCCGGGGCGGGGGCGGGGGTGCCTCGGCGCGCGTACGCGGCGCCGGCCGCCCGTGCCTCGCCGGGGGTCAGGGTCGGCATCGGGGCGCCGTCCATGAGTTCTTCGAGCTGCGGGTAGCGGCCGTCGACCTTGGCCAGGACGAAGGTGCGGAAGAGGATCGCCTTGCCCTCGGTGATCAGCCAGCCCATGCCGGGGGTGGGCACGCCCTCGGTGGCGGCGGTGCCCTCGAACAGCTCCTTCGCGCCGGCGCCCTCGTAGATCCGCTCCGGGATGGGGGAGATGTGCGCGCCGATCGGGGCGATGCCGTCCAGGCCCATGCCCTGGGTGGAGGAGGACGCGGTGCGCAGCAGGAAGACGTGGCCTTCTTTGCCCTTCTCGCGGATCTCGTGGTTGTCGCCGAGCTCCTTGAGGTGGAGGGACTGCACGGCGAGGTCGACGCCGATGCCGACCTTCTGGCCGGTCTTCTGCAGGTCGCCGATCATCCAGGCGGCTTCCTTGCGGATGTCTTGGTCCAGGGAGGACAGCAGGCGGTTGATTTCGTCGCCGGTCCACTGGATGAGCCGCCACTGGCCGTGGAAGTCGAAGTCGCCGCGGCCGCTGGAGTGAGTCTCGCGGTAGACCTTCACCGCGTGCAGGGCGCGCAGCTGCTGCATCGTCTCGGCCGGGCCCTTGGCCATCCAGTCGACGCGGCCCTCCATCTCCGGCATCGACATGCCGCCTTGGACGTCGGCCATCCAGGAGATGACGCCGGAGATGCGCTGTGCGGCGCCGAGGAGGCGCATCAGGCCGGACTTGCCCGCGCCGGTGGTGCCGGCGGTGATGCCGTGCTGGGCGCGGCCGGTGTCGAAGTTGAACAGCTGGATGCGGGCGACTGTGCCGTCGTGGGCGACGCCGATGGAGATGCGGCCGCGGTCGTCCATCGTCAGGTCCTCCGCCGTGGGGGCGCGGACCTCCAGCAGCGGGTTGGCGCGGTAGATGTAGACGACCGCTTCGCGCGGGCCCGCGCCCTCCATGACGAGGCGGGAGATGTCGTCGATCCCGAGCGCGGAGCACAGGGCCTCGTGGTTGACCCGTAGCGTCTTGCCGCGCGGGGCGGCGATCCGCAGCCGGATCTGCTCCTCGCCGATGCTGTACGCGACCAGGTCGACGCCCGGGGCGGCGCCGCCGGTGCAGTTGACGTGCTCGGCCCAGATCCGTTCCAGGGCGGTGCCCGGCTCCTCGGCCTCGGTCTCCAGGGCCTCCGCCGCGCGTCGCCTCTCAGCTGCGCGGGGCGCGACCTGGATGGCGAGGCGGCCGGGGCCGTAGCCGTCGACAGCCTTGGTGTCGATAGCGTCCACGGGGACGTCGAAGACACCGGCGATGGCCCGCTCGTCCAGCGTGCGCGGGACGGCCTGGCCGGCGGGGGCCAGGACGATCGCCTCGAAGTCCGGCTCGTCGTGGCTGTACTGCTGGATGCCTTCCAGGGTGGTGTCCCCGGTGTCCTTCGACCTGTTCCACAGGGCCCGCATGTGGTCCTCGAAGGTGACCGGCTCGCCCTCCACGGTCTCGGCTGCCTCTTCGTAGGAGACGGGCAGGTTCTCGACCGCCCGCCTCAGGCCTTTCGAGCGCGTCCAGGGCGCCATCGGCACCATCACGGCCGTCCAGGCCGCCGAGGCGAGCATCGGCCAGCCGTTGGGGTAGTCGAAGACGGGGGCGAGCAGGCCCGTCGTGTAGGTGCCCGACCAGCCCAGCACCGGCAGCGCCCGCATCGCGGAGGCCAGTTGCCCGGTCCAGTCGTCGCCGGCGGTGCGCTTCCACAGCCGGATTCCGGTCACGGCTCCGGTGGCCACGGCCGCGCCGTGGGCCCACCAGGGCACCTCCATGTGGGGGCCGATTGTGGCCCAGGTGCCGGCCGCCCCGTACACCAGCCGTTCCGCCAGGGCGAGGCGGCGGGCGGTCTTGCGCGTCAGCCCCCGCTCGCCGGCGGCGGCCTCGGCCTTCACGATCTCGGTCGTCATGTCCCCTCCGGGAGCAGAAGAAAAGGGGAGGGGCCCGGTGATTTCGCCGGGCCCCTCCCGGGGCTGAATGCCCGGCCCGCTTTCGCGGGGCGGGTAGTTGTGCGGTTATTTGACTTCGTTGAATCCGGGCTTGGGCTGCTTGACGCCCATGGTCTGCGTGGCTTCGTAGATGCCGCCGTATTCGCCCTGGTGGGCGTCGTTGAACCCCTGGGCGTCGGTCTGCATGACGTCGGCGGCATTCGCCAGTTCGCCGGAGGCGTCGGCGACTTTCCGCAGGGCTACGGAGCCGTCCAGGATGAGCGCGGTGAACTGCGGCTCGACTTCGGCCGCGTCGCACATCTCCGACATGTTGCTGGCCTTGTCGGCGTTGCTGTCCATGCGCCGCTGCAGGGCCCACACCTTCTCTTTCAGCAGCATGGCCTGAGCGGTCAGGGCGGTGACGCGGACGCTGAGGGCGAGGAAGCCCAGGCCCTCGCCGTCGGCGGGGATCGCCGGGAGCGTGTCGCCGCGGGGAACGATGTCTCCGGACACCTACGGACCTCCTAGTTCTCGTTGTGGATGCGGGCGGACGGCGTGCGCAGGCCCGCGTCCGCGGTCGCCTGGGTCAGCGGCCGGTAGGCGTCGTCCATGGACGTCTTGGCGACCTCGCAGGTCTCGGCGGCGTTCAGGGACTCGGTCTGCATCTCCTCCGCCTTGCGGGACAGCAGCTCCATCGACTCGGCGAGCTTCTGCATCGCGAGGGCCGTGAGGGTGCCGATGATGTTGTGCTTGCCGGCCAGGACGGCCGCCAGCTCGTCCAGCGCGTACATCAGGTCCTTCGCCTTCGCGGCGAGCAGGACGCACTCGTCGTGCGTGTCGAACGCCTCCGAGACCACCTCGTCGAGGAAGTCGATGACGTCGTCGAGCGTGACTTCGGTGACGTGCTCGGGGCTCATCCCGGCGGCCATCGGGGTCGTGACAGCGGGCGCGTTGCCCACGGGCGCCTCCTTCGTGATCGTGGTGCTCGTGCTGCCGGCCGGAAGGCTCCGGGCCCCGGTGGTCAGCGGCTCCCGGGCCGGGGCGTGGTAGCCCGCCGGGAAGACCGGCTCCGCCGTCCACACGACCTGTTCGTTCGGGTCGGTGGTGCGCATGGAGTCGTAGGCGTTGCGGCGCTCCCCGCGCGGCGGGGGCTCCCAGAACGCCCAGTCGGCCCCGGGTCCGGCGGTGGTGTCCTCGGTCGTGGTGGCCTTGGCCTTGGCCCGCTCGCCCGCGCGGCGGGCCCGCTCCTTGCGGCGGGCCTTGCGCCGGGCGGATGGGCCGGTGCCGGCCGGCGAGCCGGACTTCTTCGACTTCACCCGGGCCTTCTTCCTGCCGGGGCCGCTCTTCGGATTCCTCGTGAGATCGATCTTGGGGCCCGTGCCGCCCATGTCCGGCTTGGGCTTCTTGGTGAGGTCGACCTTGGGCATCGAGCCGGAGCCGGGATCCGGCTTCGGCTTCTTCGTCAGGTCGACCTTCGTCGCCTCCGGCTTCGCGCCGTCCTCACCCTTCTTTCCCTTGCCGCCCCTCTTCTTCTTGCGCTTGGTCGTGGTCAGCACGGGCGGGGCCAGGTTCTTGCGGCGCTTGGTCAACCGGCGTCGTGCTTCCTTCGCCGCGGCCTCACCGAGCGTGGTCCGGTCGGCGTCGGCGGCCTCCTTCTCCTTCCTCTTCGCCTCCGCCTTGGCCTCTTTCGCCGCGCGGCGGGCCTCGGCGGCGGCCTGTTTGCGCTGGCGTTCCTCGCCCCGGACCTGGGCCCGTTCCTGGCGGGCGGCAGCCTGCTTGGCACCGCGCCGCTCGAGGCGGGCGGCCTGGGCAGCCGCGCGCCGCTCGTTGCGGCCCTTGGCCCGCTCCAGCGCCGGGCTGCCGTGCTTCGAGCTCGGCGACTTTCCCTTCGACGGGGCCTTGATGCCCCTGCCAGAGGAGCTGGCCCCTTTCGCGCCTGAGCCCTTGCCGCCGCTGCTCGGCGACGTCGACTGGCCCGACGCTCCCTTCGAGGCGCCGGCCCTGGTCTTCGGCTTCGGGCCGCTGCCCGCGCCGGTCGAGCCGAGCTTCGACGTACGGCCGGCGCCGCCGGAGCCCTTCCCGCTGCCGGAGCCGCGGCCGCCACCGCCGCCCAGGAGTGAACCGCGGCCGCCGCCAAGGGCCTTGCGGCCGTAGTCCTGGCTGGAGGGGAGGGACTTGGCGCGCTTCTCGGCGGCCTTGTCGTTGATGCCCTGCATCGCCAGGCCGTGCTTGGCGGCCGCCTCCTCGCTCGCGAGCTGGTGCTTGAGTCGGGCCTCGCGCAGCGGGGCGGTCTCCGCCTCCCGTTCCAGGCGGCGCTGGCGCCAGTCCTGCAGAGCGGTGGCGGTGCCGCGCAGGGCGGCCAGCGCGACGGCCAGGACCGCCGCGAGACCCACTGCCCCGAGTCCGGGGCCGTCGGCTTCCTCGTCGTCCCCGCCCTCGGGGCGACCCGTGCCCTCCGAGCGGAGCGCAACGGTGGTCCCGCCACCGGGAGTCGGCGGCAGAGACGGGGTGAAGCCGGTCAGGGAGTCGGCCGCCGACCGCCGGCGGCGGGGAGCCGGAAGAGAGACCGCCCCGCCGTCGTCCGGCGCATCGGCGTCCGGGGTCGTCGGCGGGGCGGCGGGGGGCGCCGGGGGAGCGGCGCCCGGGATCGGGGGAAGCCCCGGTGGGGCGCCGCCCCGAGGCCGGAAGGAGACGACGTTCTCGTTCCGGTTGTCGTCAGCCACGGGTCCTCCAGAGGTTGACAGAGGGTGACCGGATGGGGGATCCTCGCGCGCCCGCGCGCTCGTGCGCCCGCACGCTCGCCTTGACCCCCGGATCCGGTCCGCCCCTGGGTGATGATGATGGTGATGATGGCTACGTGGAGTCACCGTTGGTCTGGCGCTCCACCCAGTTCTCCAAGGTCCGCGCGAGGTCCTTCCACGGTTCCGGATCGCCCGCCGCTGCCCTCTCCTTGCACAGCGCGCGGACTCGGTCCCACCACGCCTCGGCCAGGCCCGCCTCGCCGCGCTGCTCCAGCTGGCGGCGCTGGCGCTCCTGCCAGTGCGCGTGACGCCGGGCGGCGCGAGCCTGGCTGATCGTCTGCACCTGTTGCACGGTCAGGCTCCCTGGCGGTCGAACAGGTCGTTCACGCCCCGGATCTTCCGCCCTCCGGACGCCACGGTAGGCGCCTGACCTGAGGTTTCACCCGCCGTGGACTCCTCCTGGTCGGGGCCGGGGGCCATCGTGGCGGCCGTCTTGTGCAGCGACTTCGCGGCCAGCCCGCCCACCGACTTGCGACGGCCGGCCTTCGCGGCGGCCTTCTCCGCCCGCTGGGCAGGCAGCGCAGCCACCTCCCGCACGTGGTCGGCGTACGCCAGACGCAGCGACTCCGACGCATGCGCCGCGTCCCTCGACGCCCTGATCAGGGCCTTCCAGTGCTTGTTCACCTTCCGGGCCCGCCAGCGGGCGGCGAACTTGCGGTCACCCGCGATGTACTGCGAGCGCAACGCCACCTCGAACGCGGCGTATCCGGCCTCGTAGGCGGACAGGTCGGCGTTGTGCTCGCGCTGCCGGTCCAGCGTCCAGGCGGTCAGGTGTTCCAGGTTGAGCAGCGGCCGGAACTCCGCGGGGACGCGGTTCAGGACCTCCTGCTTCATGTGCTCGATCTCGGGCACGGGTTGATCTCCTCTCGGGGAAGGGGCCCGCCGTCTCTCGGGGGCGAAAGGCGGGCCCTGCCCGCGGCGTGCTTCGCCGCGCCGCATCAGCTGCGGACGGCGCGGATCTGGTTGCGGACCCACTCGGGATCCGCGATGCCGAACTCGGCGGCAAGAGCGGTAGGCGAGGGGATCTCGCCCGCCGCCAGAATCTCGGCGGCGCGGGCCCGTACAGCGGCGCGCTGCTCGGCGTTACCGCTGCCCGACCTGCCGCCCTTACCGCTGCGGTGGCGGCCGCCGCTACCGGTGCGGTTACCGCCACCGGTAGAGCCGGACTTACCGGTACCGGTAGGAGGCCGGTTACCGCTCGCGCTACCGCTACCGGTAGATGCCGGATTACCGGTCGGCTTACCGGCTCCGGTAGATGCGGCCTTACCGGCACCGGCGGGAGCCGGGCTACCGGCCGTCTCCACCGCCTTGGTGGCGGCGTCGTGGCCATCGCCCAGCAGGGCGTGCACCCGCCAGATCACCGCCACGAAGATGAGCACCACCGCAGCGGTGAGCTGCCACGGCGTCGGCTTGCCGTGACCGATGCCTGCCTGATCGGCGATGTGGTACGCCAGGTTCGCGCCCGCCATCAGCAACAGCGCCGGAGCGATGTCCTTCTTCGCGCGGAACGCGCTGACGGCGTACACATCGATCGAGACGGGCAGCAGCGGCGCGACGTACGGGTGGATGCCGACCAGCCGGGCGAGCTCGTACTCGCCAGAGGCGGCGAGCCCGACCCCGGCGGCGAGCGCGACCCATGGGGCGCCCTGCCAGAACTTCCGGGTGATGCTGTGCCACTTCGACGAGCGCCGGACGGCAGTTCGGGCCTCGTTGAGCAGCCTGTCGGCCTGGGCCTCGCGGGCCTTGGCCCGCCCGGTGGCGCTGGCCGATTCTTTCTCGGCTGCCTTCCGGAGGGACTCGGCTTCCCTGGTGGCCTTCTCGGTGATGGCCTTCGCCTCGGTGCCGGCCTTCGTGCGTATGGCGGCGAGTTCGGCGTCGAGCTGTGCCCGCTTCTGTTCGGCCTGTCGGTCGAACTCCGCGCCGAGCTCGTGCAGTTCCTGCTGGAGCTCGGCGCGGGCCCGCTCCGCGTTCTCTCGGTCGCGGGCCAGCTCCTTCTCTGCCGAGGCTCGTCGGGTGGCGATCTCCTCGTCCAGGTCGAGATTGGCCCGCCGGCGGTTGAGGTCCGCATCGGCCTCGGCGGCCGCGCGGACACGCTCGGCCTCGCCAGCCTTCGCCTCCGCCTCCTTAAGGAGCTCATCGGCGCGGGCCTGCGCCCGGCTGCGGATCTCCTCGGCCTCGGCGAGGGCCTTGGTGTGTGTCTCCTCGGCCGCCGTGCGGCGCCTGGAGGCGAGGTCGGCGGCCTGGTCCAGGAGCGCGGCCGCCTGCTCCCGGGCCTTGGACACGATCTCGGCGGCGCCCTCGGTCTCGGCGTCGGCGAGCTCGCGGGCCCGGATCGCCTGGCGCTCGTGCGCCTGGCGCTTCTGCTCGGCGGCGGCTTCCTCGCCGCGCGCCGTCTCGACGGCGCGCTGGGCGGCGTCGATGATGCGGTCCGCCTCGTCGCGGGCCTGGTCGAGGATCTGCTGAGCCTCCACCCGGGCATCCGCGGCGATTTCGGCGGGGGTGGGCTCCGCCCCGATGACGGGGCGGAGCGTTGCGAGGTCCACGACGGTGGTGGACACGGGGCCTCCTTCCGGAGTCGTACGAAGGGGCGGATCAGCTCTTGGCGAGGCGGTCGGCCATGCGGCAGACCGCGTCCGTGAAGCGGTCGGTGAGGTCACCGACCCGCTTCACGAAGGCCCAGTCACCGGCTCGGGTGCACGCCTCCTCGGCGTCGGAGCACCGGTCGTCGACGCGGTCCAGGTACCGGTCCAGCCGGTCCCAGTACGTGCCGCGCACCGCGTTCACCAGCTCCGACAGCGTGTAGAGCGGCATGGCGTACGCAATGGCCAGCAGCGTCTGCGCGCGGAGCCGAAGCCGGAGCAGCGGGCCGGTGTGGGCGGCGGCGAGCAGGTCCTGGAAGACGTCGAAGTCCTCGGCGCTCCAGGTCTCGATGCCCCCGTGGGCCTTGCGGAAGTTCCGGACGACCCGCTTGGGCTTGCTGAGCAGGGCGTTCATGCGGGGACCACCTCTCCGCCCCTGATCAGGGCGTCGCACGCGAGTCGGATGTGTTCGGCCGCCTCTGGCGGCACGTCGTGGATCTGCTGCAGCAGCTCGATCGCGCGGGCCCGGCGCAGGATGTGGACCTGGAGGTCGTCGACCGCCTGGTCCAAGTTCTCCAGCGCGCGGGCCTTGTCGATCTGGGTCATCTGCAGGGCGAGTTGGGTGGCGGCGAAGTGCACGGCCTGGAGGCCTGCCTCGTCGGCCACCGTCTGCAGCGCATCGGCCTGGTCGGCCTTCTCACGGAGCTCGTCGAGCACCGAAGCGCGGACGAGCCTGATCGGCCAGCGCATCACTTGCCCCCGACCCCGGACATGGCCTGGCCGTGGCGCCGAAGTTCGGCCTCCGCCTGCCGGCGGGCGGCCTCGGCACGTGCGGCGGCTTCGGCGGCTTCCTTGGCCGCCTGCTCCTGCGGGCTCACAGCAGGTCGCTGGGGTCGGCGGTGGCGGTGCCGGTCAGCACCGCGAGCTCCTCGGCGCTCACCCAGCCCTGCGGGATCAGCACCCGCAGCGTGACGGTGCCCTGGCACATCGCCCCGGTGACGACGAGCCGCCCGTTGGGCAGCGCCCCGGGGCGGGCGTCGTCGATCTCGGCGAGCAGCGCCGGCAGAACGCTCGCGGCGGTGGGCGTCACGGTGATCGTCGCGACGATGTTGGACGGGGCCACCGTGAACTCGACGTGGACGCCGAGCCTGGCCAGCCCCTGGACCTCCTGGAACAGGGGGAAGACCTCGGCGACGGCGTCATTGAAGCCATCGGCGATGCCGGTGGAGTTCAGCGGCAGGTCGGACGGCATGATGGTCATGCGGATCAGCTCCTAGCAGGTGGGATCCGTGGACCCCCGGCACACATGGCGGTGCAACGCCGTGCCGGGGGTCGCGCCGTCTGAGCGGCGCGGTAGGCGAGCGGGGAGTCGAACCCCTCTCCGGAGAGCCCTGCCTGTCGGGCTCGCCCTCTTCTGACCACTGGTTTTGGATGCCGCCGGACGCCCTCCAACGGAAGGAGAGGCCCGGCGGTATCACGCCCAAATCGCATCAATTGGCACGCTGTTGAGTTCTCAAAGAACGAGCGGCCATCCAGCCGTGCCCTCGCGAGCCGTGCTGAAGCCGCCATCAGGCATGGCTGCGCTCCAAACACCCAGCCCCTCACTTAACTAGTCAGGTGGCCGAGCGCTTCGATTAACCCACCCGTCTCGACGGGTGTCAACCTGTCTAGTTAAGCGTCGGGATCAGGGGCACTTGACCTGCACTTTTCCGCGCAATTGAGAGATGCGCGCGATCTCGACTTTCGGAAGACAACTAGACATGTCATGCTGGGCCGCGTGTCGTGGGAGGGAGTCCCATATCGGATACGAGACGGAGAGAGGCATGACGAAGAGGGAGCCCGGAAAGGTGCCGCGAATCGCCGCGAGCATCGCGGCGAAGATCGAGCGGGGCGTATATCCGCCCGGCTCCGCTCTGCCGAGCGTCCCTGAACTGCAGGCGGCCGAAGGCATCGCTTACCAGACCGCCCGGGACGTGTACGGACTCCTGGAAGATCAAGGCCTTGTCTTCACGCGCCGCGGCAAGGGCACCTACGTCAGCCTCGTACTGGGCAAGGTCCTGCGGGACGGCACTGGCCGGTACCTGCCGACCGCTCGGTCAGAGGGCGGCGCGGTCGGAGCCTTCGACGCCGAGATCCGCCGCATGGGTCTGGTCCCCAAGCCGACACCCGTCGTGATCGCTCGGGAGCGTCCACCAAAGTGTGTCGCCGAGCTGCTTGGCCTTCACCACGCCTCGAAGGCCCTCAAGCGTGCGCGGGTCATGCCCGTCACCTTCCCCGACAACGATGAGGTCAGCGAGGTGGTGCAGCTCGCCACGTCCTGGTTCCCTCCGGATCTCGCCGACCAGTGCCCACAGCTGGAGCAGCAGAACACCGGCCCGGGCGGCAGCAAGTCCAGGCTGGCCGAGATTGGACAGGCGCAGGTCCGCCTGCGAGAGGAGATCGAGGTTCGTCCGCCCTCTGAGGAAGAGGCGGCGGGACTCGGTATCCCGGTCGACCAGGCCGTCCTGGAGATCACCCATATGGGGATCACCGCAGAGGGGCGCATCGTCGAGGTCTGCCTACACGTCATGCCTCGTACGAAGTGGCGGCTCGCATACGAGTGGGAGATCGGCTCGTAAGCACCCAGCCTCTCGGGCACCCCACAGACTCAGCAATCAACCCAAGGAGCACAGAGCACATGGCAAGCAACACGATCGGCACTGACGGCGTGGTCCTCCGGGACGCACGCAGCCGGTACCGGACCGACCAGCGCGAGGAGAACGGCGCGCACGGCGCGTACGACGCCGAGATCCGCCGCAGCGGAGGCACCCCTCGGACCGAGGTCGACGTCCGCCGCGAGACCGCGCCCGCCGACGTCGCCGAGCTCCTGGGCACTGAGGGCGAAGTCGTCGTCCGCGCCCGCAAGATGTTCGACGGCGACCGCCTGATTCAGCTCGCGACGACCTACATCCCCGTCGACGTCGCCGAGGCCGCCGGCATCGAGCAGGTCGACACGGGCGTAGGTGGCATCATCAGCCGGATGCGCGAAGCCGGATTCGACCAGGGCGCCGAGGCCACCGAGGACGTCGCCCTGCGCACGGCCACGGCCGACGAGGCGAGCGTCCTCGGCCTGCAGGCCGGCGCATCCGTCCTCACGATCAACCACGTCGGCCGTACCGAGAACGGACGCGTCGTCGAGGTGACCCAGCACGTGTTGGGCAGCGGCTGGAAGCTCCGCTACTCGGTCCCCCTCGCCTAACGCGCGTGCGGGCCCCCTCGACCGGGGGCCCGTGCTCCCCCTCGAAAGGAGCTCGGATGAGCACCGCACGCCTCTCGGCATCCGATATCACTACCGAGCTGCGCTCGGCGCTCGCCGAGGGCGGCTGGCTTCCGGCCGTCACGCAGGCTGCTGGGCCTGGTCCCCTCTCCGCCGGCGCCCCACTCTCCGAAATCGCCTGCGCCCTTCGTACCCACAGCAACGCAATCATGCTCCCCAGCGCCGCCGCTGACCTGCTTGAGCGCGCCGCCCAGGCCGTCACCGCCGCCCAGCAGTTGGAACCCGACGGCGCTGACTTGTACGGCCAGCTCGGAGCAGCCTTCGCCTACCTCGTGCAGGCGCATCGGGCCTTCCTCATCGCCTCTGCTGTCCACCAGGAGCACGTGTGAGCCACGTGTACGTGATCGGGTCGCCGAACACACCGCTCGTCAAGACGCCGCACCTGGCCAACGAGGACGTCCCAGTCCACCTGGGGTGGGGCTTGATCACCGAACGCTTCCGCGACTGACTGGGTACGCGCCGACGCGCCGGAAGCCGCGAGCTGACCACACCGAGCCTGCTGGAGGAGGAAGATGGCCCCCGCGAAACGCGAACAGGCCCTCCGCATCGCGGGGGCCTGCCGGTCGCAGCGTCGGGCTTCCACACACCGCCGCCGCGATCAAGCACCTAGATGGGAGGTGCCTGCGTTGGTTAGCAGGCTACGCGTACCCACCGGCAGCGAGGCGCTGATCGGACACGGCGACACGCCGCTTCCCGCCCTGCGGGACGACAACGCAAGTTCTCTCCCGGAGTGCGGGTTCTCGGAACCTCGGTTGCCGAGAACGCGTTCCCACAGGTCACGCGTGTCGTGCACGATCACTCGATGCGCCGCCTTGCATCAGGACATCCCCGGTTCTCGAGACCGGGAGAAGGACTCGACGATGTGCGTCATGAACGAACGCGACCCGTAACGCCGAAGGCCGCCCCCTGCGCCAACAGGGGACGGCCTTCGACTTCGAGCTTTGACTCAGCCACTGGCCTACCAAGCCCATCAGCGCCTGAGTCGTACGTCGGCGGTAACGCCGGGCTCCCGACCCTGGTCGGGCCCGGTCACCACCGCCAGGGTAACCAAGAAACCTAGGGTTACGCAGCACCGGCCCTAGGCCCGTCCAGTTACCTGGTGATGATCACCCGACGTGCGGCTCTCTACCCGATTGGGAGAGATCGCACTCCATGCACTGCCCCCTCCGGCCCTCCGCAGCGGAGCCCGAGACACTAACGTCCGCGGCCGCACACGAAGGCGCTGTGACTACAACTTCCTCGCTGAATCGCACCCTGACCTGCACCAACGAGGGTGTCTGCTTTGGCCCATACAACGGCCGCGTGACTACGAACACGCTCGACAGCACCGCCGCCCTCACCGCTCCGCCGGTCACCGGGACGGTGGCGCGATGACCTCGCCCAAGCGCCCTAAGGCATCGGCGGCCTCGCCGGACCAGGTCGTCGAGCTGTACGGCCCCGAGGACGACGGCTGGTACGACACCCGGGTCATGGACTGGATCGCCCTGTGCGAGCAGCTCAAGGACGGCGAGGTCCGCGGCTACCTGGTCCTGCGGTCGCTGGTGATCGACAAGTTCAAGAACCACGTCCGCAAGCTAACGCTACAGCTGCTGTGCGAGCTGATCCCCAGCCCGAGCGGCGGGCCGAGCAGTCTCACCCGCGTGCGGGGCATCCTCGACGGCCTCACCAGGGTCGGGCTGGTGACGACGCCCGAGGGCAAGCCCATCAAGACTTCATCCCGCGCGAGCGCCGTCGGCAAGCCGCTGCGTATCCGCATCAACGACGCAGCACCGGAGGGATACCAGGGCTGGCGGAACACCGAAGACAAGCTCAAGGCCCTCGGCACCGCCCTGGCTGAGCTGGTCGACGAGAGCGCCGAGGATGCCCCTGCCGCCTCTGACCAGGCAGCTTCCGAAGCGGGTCGGAAATCCGACCCGGCAGGGGAAGCGGGTCGGAAATCCGACCCGATGGGTCGGAAATCCGACCCACGGGGTCGGGAATCCGACCCGCACACGGCCGATGAGCTGGGGGAACGCGATCTTCCTCTGGTGTCTTCCTCTGGATCTTCTCTCTCTCCCTCCTCGGGTGACGCAACGGAAACGTCCGTCACACCCAAGGCCGAGACGGAGAAGACGAGAGAGACGGCTTCGCCGGAAGACAACCCCGCTCCGGCTGCTGCCGCAGTGCCGGCGCCCCGCGACGGCGGAGACGAGCAGACGGCGGAGGCACTGGCCATGCTCGTGGGACTGCCCGGCCAGATGCACCGCGACGACGCGCTGGACCTGGTCCCGCTCGTCGACCAGGCCCTGGCGATCGGGTGGACGCTGCCGCAGCTGCGGAGCCACCTGTCCCGAAAGTGCGACCCGGAGCGGGTCTTTGATGTGGCTGCGATCTACCGCAAGCACCTCAAGCGGCTGCCGGACGCCCCTGCGGGAGTGGGTGCGGGCCACCCCGCGGCCGCCCCCCTGGAGTGCGACAAGTGCAAGGGCTCGGGTCTCGCCGAGGACCCGGAGACGTTCTTGCCGATCGGTCCGTGCGAGTGCCGCAAGGCGCCCGCGCTGGCTGCGGCGTCCTGACCATCCACACAGCAACGGCGGCCGGAATTCCTCGCCAGGCACCGGCCGCCGCTCGAATCCCAGAACGGAGATCCACCGTGAGCGTACCTCCGCCCACCCGCCCCGCTGGCAGCGAGGACTTCGACCCACATGCCTTCGACCGGATCCCGCCTCAGGAGCTGGAGGCTGAGCAGTGCGTCCTCGGCGGCATGATGCTGTCGGCCGACGCGATCGGCGACGTTGCTGAGATCCTGCAGGCGTCGGATTTCTATCGCCCGGCCCACGCCACCATCTTCACCATCGCCCTGGAGTTGACCGCCGCCGGCGAACCGGTCGACCCGATCACCATGGCGGCGGCGCTGACGAAGTCCGGGCAGCTCACCAAGGTGGGCGGCGCCTCCTACCTGCACACCCTGGTGCAGACCGTGCCCACCGCCGCGAACGCCTCGCACTACGCCGAGTTCGTCTACGACGCCGCCGTCGCCCGCGGCCTGGTGGAGGCTGGCACCGCCATCGCCGCCAGCGGATACGCCCGCGACGGCGAGCCCGATGAGCTGGTCGAGCGGGCACAGGAACGGCTCTACGGTGTGGTGCGTCAGCGCGGCGACGAGTCGCTGCTGGACGCCTCGTACGGCATGGACGAGACGTTCGACGACATCGAGGCGGCGGGCAAGCGCAAGCCCGGTGAGCTGACCGGTGTGCCCACCGGCTTCACCGACCTCGACAGCCTCACCGAGGGCCTGCAGCCGGGCCAGCTCATCCTGATCGCCGGACGCCCCGCGATGGGCAAGAGCACCTTCGGGCTGGACATCGCCCGCGCCGCTGGTATCAAGCACCAGCTCTGGAGCGCCTTTTTCTCCCTGGAGATGAGCCGCAAGGAGCTCCACATGCGGCTGCTGTCCGCTGAGGGCTCCGTCGCGCTGCACCACATTCGCTCCGGCAGGCTCGACGATGGCGAGTGGACCCGTCTGGCCAAGGCCAAGGCCAAGGTCGACGCCTCGAACCTGCTGCTGGACGACTCCCCTGAACTGACCGCTATGTCGATCCGCACCAAGGCCCGTCGGCTCAAGCAGCGCGGCAAGCTCGATCTGGTCGTGATCGACTACCTGCAGCTGCTCCAGTACGGCGGCGGCCGCCGTCCCGAGAGCCGCCAGCAGGAGGTTTCCGACATCTCCCGCCAGCTCAAGCTCATGGCGAAGGAGCTGGAGGTGCCGGTCATCGCGCTGTCGCAGCTCAACCGCGGGCCCGAGCAGCGCACCGACAAGCGCCCCCAGGTCTCGGACCTGCGTGAGTCCGGTTCCCTGGAACAGGACGCGGACGTGGTGATCCTGCTGCACCGCGAGGACGCCTACGAGAAGGAGTCCCCCCGTGCGGGCGAAGCTGACCTGATCGTCGGCAAGCACCGCAACGGCCCCACCGCGATCATCACGACCGCCTTTCAGGGCCACTACAGCCGGTTCGTCGACATGGCCCACTCCTGAAGAGTGCTGTAGGTTCTCAAATCCCGTGTCATTTTCTCAGCCGCCGTGTCATCTGGATGGCATTTATGACATCCCCGTGAGACAGCGCAGGTCAGAGACTCGCCGCTTCCGGCGGACCCGCCCGCAGCGGCGAGGAAATGACACGGAGCTGAGAATCCAGCGGGTGACACGGCGTGAGAAGCCCGTCGAACCAGCAGTTCAGAGGCCCGGCAGATGACACGGGCCGCGAGAACCTACAGCCGCTCGAAGTCACACACCGGCCCGCCCCCGGCGCACTCCCGCGCTGGGGGCGCCGTCGTCGGCCGCGGCCGGAAGACCCCGGCTATTAACAGGCCGCTGCGCCCACCCTCCGGGGTGTCGTCTACGGCCGTGCCGTACCCGACACCCCAGGTCAGAGCACTTCTCCGCCCTGTCCCGGCATAAACGATCTTGCCCCCCCCTTGCGCAGTGGGCGAAGGTCGTGACGCTTGGAGAGGACGGTGGGCGGCCGGGAAGTGGCGGTCATGACCGGGACAGGAGCCGCGTATTACGAGCGCAAGGGCCTGTTAATAGCAGAGGGAGGGGGCTCGGCCCCGTCACCCTGGCGGGTGACGGGGCCTCGCGTGGGGCTGACGCTGAGGGAGAACCTGCAGGTCACTACCCAAAGTGGTGCCCTTCGGGCCCGACCTTTCAAGCCCATCGGCTCCGCCGATGAACACAGACGCGCTTCGCGCGGCGACTTACAAGAGCAGGGCGGTGCGTCCCTGAGTGGCCCTGTGCGGCTCTCAGGGCTTGACCGGCATTCCCCGACGCAGATTGAGAGTTGGGCGCTCCTGGCCCCCTTCGCGCCTCGTCTCGGGCCTGTTTTGCTTGATCGCCTTCCCCGACTGTGCGGCATCCGCGCTGGTCAAGGGGTGTTTTCGGCTAGATCATCCGTATATGCGACCCCGGGTGCCGCCGGCAGCTCGCGCACGGCGCCGAGTTGGGACGCCAGCAGGACAACCCGGGCGCCTCCTGATCGTTGCCCAGGGCATGACGCCCGACCTGCACGACCGCGCCGCCGCCGTTCTCGGACAGAGCGACTGTGATGCCCGCTGGCCCTACGGGCTGGAATACCCGCCGCTCAGCCTGCGCCGCAAGGGCCGCGAGGCGTACGAGCGCCGCATGAGCGAGACGAAGGCGCGCCAGGAGGTCATGGTCGCCTGGGCCGAGCGCTACGGGCTGCGGCTGAGTCCGGCAGGCTGCTGCCCGCTGTGGCTGGGGCGCGACGGGAGCAAGCGGTGCCCGTTCTCCGCCGAACGCGGCAGCCGGTGCACACGGTACGGCTCGCCCCACCCGGACAGCGGCTGGATGGACCACGCCGTGGCCTGGCTGAAGGACTCCCGCCCTGCGGTGATCACGGCTGCCCCGTACGACGTCGATCCGAAGGACGAACAGCGCCTGGCCTACTGGGAGCGAGCCGACTCGAGGCTGAGGGCGGCCCGTGGCGCGGGCTGGTACGGCTTCGGTACCACGCAGATCGTCCTGTGGCGCAGCGACCGCGTCACCGAGATCCGGCCCGCCGAGCCGCTGGTGAGCACTCCCTGAGCCCCGGAACGCGGCCGCCGGTTGGGTCTGTTGGGTCCAACAGGTCTGACCGTGCCTGAGCAGGAGAGCTTCGGAGTCGCTACCGTCTTGCCTCATGGCCAGCCATCCCGCGCCCGAGTGCCCTGTGCTCTACCTCAAGAAGACGTGGCTGTTCACCTGGGAACAGCACCGGCCCGGCGGCTGCCGCTGCGTGTGCCGCCTCTACCACCAAGGCGAGGGCGCGTGTACGGCAGCCGCCGAGCCCGGGCTCCTGCTGCGCGTGGTCTCCCCCGCCGGCCCGCACCAGGGGCCGGGCGAGATCACCGACGCCTTGCCGCTGTGCGCCTCCTGCTACGCCGCGATCACCCCGCTCGCCGAGCCGCCGCAGACCGGTTAGGGACATTAGGCCTAACGACCCCAATCTGCCGTGACCAGGCGTCCGCGAATCAGGATGCGCCGACGCGGCGGCCATCCGGAGGCTTCGACGTAATCTGTCGCCCGATGAATGATCAGCAGAGTTCCAACGCCCCGCGTGGTTGGCTGACCCGCTCCTTTGAACGTCTGCGGCAGGCACGCCGCAGCCGACTGCCCTGGAGGTTGTCCTGGGAGGAGGCTGCGCGACGGGCCGCCGATGATCTGGAAGGCGTCGGCTGGCGCCGGTCATAGCGCCAGGCCGTACCCGAAGTCGTCCCGCTCCTGCAGGAACGCGCGGCTCGTCGGGCGCCCTCGAGGGCACCGTGCGGGGGCACCCGGCCAAGCCGGGGTTGGACCCATTGAGCAGTGTGCATCGTGAAGTGGCAGGTCACGGATCTGGTGTGCGTGGTTTTCAGCGTGCTCACGCTGGTCAGTGGCCGGTGTCCACGGCGAAGATCGTCTGACAGGTCAGCTGGGGTGGTTCTCGGGTTCTGCTGTACTTGCCGTAGGGTCTGGCGAGCACTCTGGATCGTTCCCCGTGCCAGGCGGCTGACCGGCCGCCAGGGCGCACCGCAGCGAGTGGCGCCGATGTGCGCAGGAGGGAGTGCACGTCATGATCCTCCCGAAGGTCCGGGATCCTCGCTTCGTGACGATCCGCCGTGGTGGGACTCTCACTGATGCGGATCACCATCTCCTCGCTCTATGGGCGGCCTCGTGTGCAGAGCACGTCCTTGGCCTCTTCGAGTCGGCCCAGCCCGGTGACCCGCGGCCACGCCAGGCGATCGAGCATGCCCGGGCCTGGGTGCGTGGCGAGGTCAAGATGATGCAGGCTCGCGCGGCGGGCGGCCATGCGATGGGGGCAGCCAGAGATCTGCGTGGGGCAGCACGACATGCCGCGTACGCCGCCGGCCAGGCCGGTGTCGTCGCCCACGTCGCCGCGCACGAGCTCGGCGCGGCCGCCTACGCCATCAAGGCCGCACGTGCAGCGGCGCCGGAAGGCGAGAGCGAGACCGCTGGACGACTCGAGTGCCAGTGGCAGCGCGATCAGCTCCCGGAGGCGATCCGTGAGCTCGTACTTGATGACCAGCGGCTGCGCAACGACATCTGCTGGTCGGTGTTCGATTGCTGAGTCGGATTCTGCTGCGCCTGCCGTGGGGTTCCGTCTACGATCCGTCGCCGTGCGGATACGCCGCCGGGTTGCGGAGGGTGCGGGGATGTATGAGCTGGAGCGGATTACGGCTCGCCGGAGCGAGCTGGACGCCCTCGCCGAGGAGCTGGGCAAGCGGCTTCAGGAAGTTCAGGCGGAGCGGGAGGAGTTGGTGATCGCCGAGCGGGTCCTGCACCGACTGGCCGAGCGGGGTCGGGCCGAGGCAGAGGCCGCCGTGGCACAAGCTCCGGTGAAGGTGCAGGTGGCGGGGCGTGCGGTGCTGCTGATCCCGCACCGTGGAGACAGCCCGGACGAGATGGCGCTGCCCGGTGACTATCGCAGGATTCTGGCGATCGTGCGGGCGGCCGACGGCCCGGTGCAGGTGAGGACGGTGGGCCAGGAGCTAGTGCCGCGTCAGGCAACGTTCGCCCTGTTGGCGAGGGATGGGCCGTCAATGCAGACTGCACCGCATGGAGTTGATCGCGCGGGGCCGGGATGCTGATGTGTATGCCCTGGATGAGTCCAGGGTGCTGCGGCGGTACCGGCACAGGGGGCCCACCGGTCTGGAGTCACGCTTGATGACGCACCTTGCGGCATGTGGGTATCCGGTGCCGCGGGTGTACGAGATCACCGAAACGGACATGGTTCTTGAGCGGCTGGCCGGGCCGACGATGCTGGATGTCCTGGCCCGGCGCCCGTGGCGGGTGGGATCTCTCGGCCGGGAGCTGGGCCACCTGCACGATCGACTGCATGCGCTGCCGGCACCGGAGTGGCTGCCCAAGCGGTTCGGCACGGCAGGTGGTGACCGGGTGCTGCATCTGGACCTGCATCCAGGCAACGTCATTCTGACCCGGCGGGGACCGGTAGTGATCGACTGGTGCAATGCGGGCGCTGGTGATCCGGCTGCCGATGTGGCGATGACCATGGTGACCGTGGGCAGTGCGGAGGTGCCGGGTTTCGCCGCCCGCCTGGGGCGGGGGCTGTTGCTGCACGCTATCCGCAGCGGTTGCCGGACCGATCCGGCCGGACGGATGCAGGAGGTGGTCCGGGTGAAGCTGGATGACCCGAATCTGGGCCTTGGCCCCGAAGGGTGGACACCTGTTCGTGTCGTTATACGGCAAGCGTCAGGGTAGCTGACTGCTGTTCGTAGGCGATCGGTGCCTGCTGTCCGTTCGCCGAGTGCCGTCGCCGGGTGTTGTAGCGGGTGGTCCAGCGGAAGACCGCCAGGCGGCAGGCACGGGCCCCGTCGAAGCGGCGGGCGCCACGGAGCGTCTCGCGTTTGAGGGTCGCGTTGAACGACTCGGCGAGGGCGTTGTCCGCGCTGGTCCCGACCGCGCCCATGGACTGCTTCACCTCCAACTCGGCACATACGGCCGCGAATTCACGGGAGCTGTACTGGGCTCCGTGATCGCTGTGGAAGACGGCGCCGGCCAGGCTGCCCCGCGTCCGGACGGCGGCCCGGAGCGCGTCGGTGACCAGCGAGGTGCGCATGTGGTCGGCGACCGACCAGCCCACCAGCCGCCGCGAGAAGCAGTCGATCACGGTCGCCAGATACAGGAACTCGCCGTCGCCCACCGGCAGGTACGTGATGTCGCCGACGTACTTCGTGTTGGGTGCGCTCGCGGTGAAGTCGCGCCCCAGCAGGTCGGGCATCGCTGCGGCGGATGGTTCGGGCACGGTGGTGACCTGGCGCTTGCGCAGCCGCAGCCCGGCGATGCCGTACTTGCGCATGACCCGTCCGACGCGCTTGTGGTTCACGCGCTCGCCGTCCTCGCGCAGATCGGCGGTGATACGGGGCCGGCCGTAGGTGCCGTCCCATTCGGCGTGCACGGCCCTGATCCGCTCGGCGAGAGCGACGTCGGCCTGTTCACGCGCGGCGCGGGCCGCGCGGCCGGCCCGCCACTTGTAGAAGCTGGAGCGGGCGACCTCCAGCACCTGACACAACCGCTTCACGCCCCAGGCGCGGTGATGGTCCTCGACGAACTGGAAGCGGCTGGTCACCAGGTCATCTCTTGTGCGAAAAACTTCGTCGCCTTGCGGAGAATATCCCGTTCGGTGGCGAGTTTCTGCATCTCCTTGCGCGCTGCCGCCAGCTCCCGGCGCAGGGCCTCGTTCTCGGCCTGAAGCTCCTCGGCCGTCGGCGGGGAATCCACCGTGCTCTTCTCCGTGCTCGTCGTGCTGCCCCCGCCGCGGCGGGCCCGTTCGGCCCGCACCCAGTTACGCAGCGTCTCGCGGCTGATCCCCAGATCTTTGCCGATGCCCTCGAAGGTGTGGCTCG
The DNA here is from genome assembly GCF_005795905.1 of Streptomyces marianii. Lineage (NCBI taxonomy): Bacteria > Bacillati > Actinomycetota > Actinomycetes > Kitasatosporales > Streptomycetaceae > Streptomyces > Streptomyces marianii. Next base: position 69,589 of record NZ_VAWE01000003.1, on the reverse strand, counting down.
GGTCCGACAGGTACAGCGCGACAGCGTCCGCCTTGAACTCGGGCGAGTAGACCTTCATCACCATAAGAGATGCCTCCTACCCGGCCCCTGGCGGGGCCGGGCTCAGAGGTGTCCACCACTCGGGGACAGGTCCCTCTGACGCCCGCGGAGTCGGCGTGGTTGCGGCGGCATGCCGGTGTCGGCGATGGACCGGGTGTGGGCTGCACGGATCGGTCAGGCTGCTGATCTGTGGAGCGGGTGCGGGTACGCGAGATCGATGATGACGAGGGCAGGCGGCTGCTGCGGATCATCCGCCGGGGCACCGGGTCGGTGGTGACCTGGCGGCGTGCCCAGATGGTCCTGCTGTCCGCGCAGGGCATGCCGGTGGTGAAGATCGCCGAGGTGTCGTTCACCAGCGCGGACCGGGTCCGGGATGTGATCCACAACTTCAACGTCGACGGCTTCGAGTCGCTGTATCCGAAGTACAAGGGCGGCCGTCCGAAGACGTTCACGCTGCCCGAGCGGCGCGAGATCAAGAAGATCGCGAAGTCGAAGCCGACAGAGCACGACCTGCCGTTCTCGACCTGGAGCCTGACCAAGCTGGCGGACTTCCTGGTCGCCGAGGGGGTGGTCGACGACATCAGCCACGAGGGACTGCGCATCCTGCTCCGCGAGGAAGGCGTCTCCTTTCAACGTCTGAAGACCTGGAAAACCTCCCGCGATCCGGACTACGCGGCCAAGAAGGCCCGGGTCGAGCACCTCTACGCGATCGCCGACGGCGAGGTCATACCCGACAAGGGCGAGCCCGAAGTCGTCTTCTGCATGGATGAGTTCGGGCCGCTCAACCTGATGCCCCACCCCGGCCGGCAATGGGCCGAACGCGGCGGGAAGCACAAGAACCGCGACCGCGAACCACGCCGCAGGCGGCGGGCGACCTACAACCGCTACGGCGGAGTACGGCACCTGTTCGCCGCCCTGGATCTGACCAAGGACAAGCTCTACGGCCACATCAAGCTGGTCAAAAAGCGGACCCAGTTCCTGGAGTTCTGCCGCTACCTGCGCAGCCTCTATCCGCCCGAGGTCCGCATCGCGATCGTCTGTGACAACTACTCTCCGCACCTGACCACGAAGAAGTGTCAGCGAGTCGGCACCTGGGCCGAGGCGAACAACGTCGAGATCGCCTACACCCCGACGAACAGCTCCTGGCTCAACCGCATCGAGGCCCAGTTCACTGCCCTGCGCTACTTCACCCTCGACGGCACCGACCATGCCGACCACAAAGAACAGGGCAGCATGATCCGCCGCTACATCATCTGGCGAAACCGCCACGCCGACGACCGGCGCCTACGCGCAGTCGTCGACAGGGCGAACGTTGCCTGACGCGGCACTAGTTAGACATTCTCACCGGAACCCCCCAAGATGGATCCTAGGTGTCGGCCACTGGCCCTGGATGGAGGTGCGGTACGTTGGATCCCGTTTCTGCGTCGCGACCGCGTGGGCGTTACGGCCAGGACCACGACTAACGCCATGGTGCCAGGTGCTGTGGAGGGTCCGCGCGTTTCGAGGTGGATGGTCCCGACCCTTGGGGTCGAGGTTATTGAGCGCTACCCGCACCCAGGACAGGGTTTTACGCAAGGCCTGGTCGTCGAGGGCGATTTGGTGTGGGAGAGCACCGGCCTGTACGGGCAATCCACGTTGCGCTGCTATCGGCTGGGCGACGCTGTTCTGCAATGGGTCGGTGCCCTTGGTGACGAGTTGTTCGGCGAAGGCATCTGCCGTATCGGCTGCTCGCTGTGGCAGCTCACTTGGAAAGAGCATCTGGCGCTACGCTGGTGCCCTCGTACCCGCACACTGCAGCAGACCGTTGCGCTGGACCGGCATGGCTGGGGAGCCTGTCGGATGGGAGGAGTCCTGGTCACCACTGACGGGACCGATGAACTGGTCGTGCGCAACGCCCACGCCCTGTGCCCGGTGCGTACGCTTCGCGCCACCGCCGCGGCCTGCGGGAGCGATCCAATCGGCAGGCTCAATGACCTCACCTACGCTCGCGGACGCCTGTGGACCAATCTCTTTCGCACCCCGAGCAATGCTCAAGACCTGTGGATCGGACCCGGGAGGGTGCCTCGCGGAACGCGAAGGGCGTACCTTCCCGAGTGATCGACTTCTGGTCATCGAGTAGGCCCGCGTTGCAGCGCGGGTCGGGAAGGCACGCCCGTGCTGAGCGTAGTCAACGAGGACGGCACCACCCAGAGCGGCTCCCTGATGGACGACATCGTCCGTGAGGGCGCCCGCCGGATGCTCGCCGCGGCCCTGGAGGCCGAAGTCAACCAGTACATAGCCGAGTTGGCGGGTGAGCGGGACGAGGCGGGTCGCCGTCTGGTGGTCCGTAACGGCCACCACCGCGAGCGGACGGTGGCCACCGCCGCCGGGCCGATCGTGGTGAAGGCGCCGCGGGTGAACGACAAGCGGGTCGACGGCGAGACGGGCGAGCGCAAGCGGTTCTCGTCGAAGATCCTCGCCCCCTGGTGCCGGAAGTCCCCGAAGATCAGCGAGGTCCTTCCCCTGCTCTACCTGCACGGTCTGTCCTCGGGCGACTTCGTGCCCGCGATGGAGCAGTTCCTCGGCTCGGCCGCTGGGCTCTCGTCGGCCACGGTGACTCGGTTGACCAAGCAGTGGAGCGACGATCACGCCGCCTTCCAGGAGCGGGACCTGTCCGGGGCCGACTACGTGTACGTGTGGGCTGACGGCGTCCACCCCAAGGTCCGCCTCGGCCAGGCCCGCTCCTGCGTCCTGGTCCTCATGGGCGTGCGTACCGACGGCAGTAAGGAGCTGATCGCGCTCGCTGAGGGCCTGCGCGAGTCGACCGAGTCCTGGGCCGACCTCCTGCGGGACTGCCGCCGACGCGGCATGCGCGATCCCGAGCTCGTCGTCGGCGACGGAGCCATGGGGCTGTGGCGGGCGCTGACCGAGGTGTTTCCGCAGGCCAGACATCAAAGGTGCTGGGTTCACAAAACCCGCAACGTGCTCAACGCCCTACCGGGATCGGCCCAGCCCGGCGCGAAGAAGGCACTGCAGGAGATCTACAACGCCGAGGACCGCGACCACGCCGAGAAGGCGGTGAAGGACTTCGGGCGCTCCTACGGCGCGAAGTGGCCCAAGGCCGTCAAGAAGATCACCGACGACGTCGATGAACTCCTGGCGTTCTACGACTTCCCGGCCGAGCACTGGGTCCATTTGCGCACGACGAATCCGATCGAGTCGACCTTCAGCACGGTGAAGCTGCGGACCAAGGTCACCCGCGGCGCCGGCAGCCCGGCCGCGGCCCTGGCGATGGTGTTCAAGCTCGCCGAGTCCGCCCAGGCCCGCTGGCGCGCGATCACCGCACCCCACCTCGTCGCCCTCGTCCGCAGCGGCGCCCGCTTCGAACGTGGCGTCCTGGTCGAGCGTGAGCGGGAGGTTGCGGCATGAGTGAGCCCAAGGAACTCCCGCTGCTGTTCCTGGACGTCGACGGACCTCTCCTCCCGTTCGGTGACGGCTCGCAGCGCGAGCCGTCAAGCACCACGACAGATTCGCACCTGATGCGGCTCGACCCGCGCTTCGGACCGCGCCTCGCGGCACTGCCGTGCGAGTTGGTCTGGGCCACCACGTGGGAGGAGACGGCGAACACCGACATCGCACCGCTGCTCGGCCTGCCGCCGCTGCCGGTCGTGCACTGGCCGGAACCCTCCGACGCGCAGGAACGCGAGGACCAGTGGTTCGGGCTCCACTGGAAGACCCGAACCCTGGCGGCATGGGCAGGCGGACGCCCGTTCATCTGGGTCGATGACGAGATCACCGACGCCGATCGGGACTGGGTGTCCACCAACCACCCCGCTCCGGCCTTCCTCCACCGCATCGCGTCGTCCCGCGGCCTCACCAACGAAGACTTCACAGTTCTCGATCAATGGCTGCGGGCCACTTGAGGCTCCCCACGGTGATCCACAGGAATTGACAATTGCTCCCGCACCCCCTTCATTGCGGCTGTCCACCCACGCACCGGCCAGGTCACCGATGTCGTCGATGTCACCCGCCTGACCTGCGACCATGTCCGGGGTCCCCTTACTTGCCTGAACGGCATCGCCGCGCTACCCGAACCCGGCCACTTCCTGCTCACCGGAAAGCAATGGCCCTACATGTACCGCGTGCGGTTCACTGCCGAACCCGGCTGAACCCTCGGTCGCTGGCACTGCCCGAGGTACACGACCGCACCTAGAAGGTGATCACGCAGGGGATGCAGTCACCCATCGGCTCAGATTGCCATCGTCGCTTCCTGGATCCAGCGTTTCACCCGGTACGGCAGCCACCAGGCCAGCTCGCCGACGCGCAGCACGAGATGCTCCTCGGTGAAGTCGGCCAGCGCGTCCGGGGGCACGTCGGCCGCCGGGGCGCCGTGGTCCAGCCGGGCGATGGCGTCGTGGTAGTGCTGTTCGTCGCAGGTGAAGCGGCGCAGGTCGCCCCAGCGGCGGTCGCGGATCTGGAGGAAACCGGGGCCCTGCCGCCACAGGCACTTGCACAGGTAGTGGCTGCTCCGCCAGGCGAGCAGCTGTTCCTCCGCCCGGTCCGGGCCCTCCAGCCGCTGCGGCGGCTGGAGATGGCTGAGCAGCTTCCACGTCTCCTCGTCGCCGGGCCCGGCCCGCAGCCGCCATTCGACGAGCACGGCGCGTGCGGTCAGGTCCCGGACCAGGCACAGCGACCGCACCGTGCGGCGTGCGGCGGTGGCCGCGGCGTTGGCCGCGGGGGTCAGGTCGATGGTGCGGGGCACCACGACCCGCCGGGCCCCGAGGCCCCACAGTCGGTCGGTCTCCTCGTTCATCGGGCCCGAGAGACGGTGGCTGCCGAGCGCCATACCGGGCAGGGCACAGGCGTCCGGGTCGTAGTCGCGCCAGGCGGTGACCGTCAGCGGGACGTCGTCGGCGGTGGTGCTCGGGGGGTGGACTGCGCTGGTCATGGGGCCTCCTGGGAGCGCGGGTACCGGGCTGTGGGTCACACCGAGACGGGTGGCTGGACGGTGTCGCGGGGCGCGTCCGCACTGCCGCGGTCACCGCCGTCCGCCCAGGCGTCCCCTTCGGACCCGCCCCCGCCGGCAGGCTTCGGCGCGGCGGCACCCGCGGTGTGCAGGTGCCGCATGAAGTCCAGCCGCAGCAGGTCCTCGTTCACCGCGGCCGGGGCGATGTGCACGTACTGGCCGCCGTCGGTGAAGACGATGCCCCGGGCGACCCACTCGTCCAGGATCCGCTCCACCTCCTCCTGGCCGCGCGGGTCGCCCGGGACACGGGCCGCCGCCTTGCGGGCGAGCGCGGCCGGTGCGTGCGGCTGGTCCAGCAGCCGGAACAGCGCGACCTCGAACGGATCGGCCAGTTCCCACGCGCGCCACGGGAACGCGCGGCGCCGGCTGACGAGCACGATCCGGTCACCGAGGTCGGTGTGCGTCAGCCTGGCGTCGGTGTGGTGCTTCTTCCAGCCGGCCAGCGCCTCGTTGAGGGCGGAGACGGTCGGCTCGCCGATGCCGCGCGCCGGGGCCTCGAAGACGTAGGCGAGGTCGTACAGCTCCTCCTCGGGCAGGTCGTAGGTGAAGCGGTAGTGCGCCTCGGGGCGCAGCCCGGTGAAGCCGAGTTCGGGGCGGTTGAAGTACGGGCTGAACCGCTCGATCGCGATCCGGGCGGACAGGTCGACCGGCGGGTCGAGGTGCTCCAGGGCGGGAATCTGCGCGATGACCGGCTCGTAGTCCTCCGCGGTCTCGCCGGGGAAGCCGTGCAGGTAGTTCCAGGAGACCGCCAGGCCCGTCTCGGCTCCGTCGCGGAGCATGCGCACGTTCTGGCACCCGCTGACGCCCTTGTCCATCAGGTCGAGCACCCGGTTGTTGAGGCTCTCGATACCGGGCTGGACGTAGATCAGACCCGCGTCGGACAGGGTGCGCAGCTGGGTCCGACGCATATTGGCCTTGATCTCGATGTGCAGCCGCAGGTCGTAGCCGCTGTCGATGATCCGCGGAAGTACGGTGCTCAGGTAGCCCATGTCGAGGATGTTGTCGACGACGTACATGTCCAGGACCCGGTGGCGCCGGGCCAGTTCCATGATCTCCTCGTAGAAGACCTCCGGGCTCTTGCTGCGGAACTGCATGAAGGAACCGTTGAGACCGCAGAACGTGCAGTGGTGCTTCTCGCCCCACCAGCAGCCGCGGGCGCCTTCGACGACCAGTTTCGGCTCCACCCAGTTGCGCGCCACGGAGGCGGCCAGGCACTCGAAGTAGCCGCTGTAGTCGGGCGGGAGGATGTGGGCGGGCGGCAGTGGCGCGGTGGCCATCGGGTTGACGACGCTGCCGCCGTCCGCGGCCCGGTGGCACAGGCCCGGGATGCCGCCGAGATCGGTACGCCCCTCGGCCAGTGCCCTCACCAGTTCCGGGAACGCGGTCTCGCCCTCGCCGCGCACGACGTGGTCCACGAACGGGAAGTTCCGGTGGACCGCGGCGCCCTGTTCGGCATCGCAGTTGGCCCCGCCCATGACGGTGACGACGTGCGGTGCGAGCCGCTTGACGTGGCGGGCGGCCGCGAGGGCCGCGGTGTTCTGCTGGAAGGTGGAGGTGAAGCCGACGACGTCGGGGGCGTGCTCGACGATGCGCCGGGCGATCTCCTCCACGAACGCGGGCACTTCACGGTGCAGCTCCCGGGTCATCCGCATCCGCGACCCGCGCAACTTGCCCTTCATCACCGACGCGAACTCGTCCTCCCGCCACGAAGGGTCGCCGTACAGCGCCGAGGAGAACACCCAGTCGCCGCATCCCATGAAGTAGGACGACAGGGAGTAGTACCCGTAGTCGTCGGCGGCGAACTCCCGGCGGGCGGTGATCCAGTCGGTGAAGTCCAGGTTGGCGTGCAGGACCTCGGCCGTGGCTCCCGGGACCCGCTCGTCGATGCTGCGCTTGAGGATGCCGAGGGCGAGTGAGGGCAGGTCGATGGGGGACCAGGGCATGTTGACCAGCAGTACGCGCACTTCGGCTCCTTGACGGTCCTCGAACGGTGGGACGTTGGGTGCTGGGGCGGCGGGTCCGGGCCGGTCCGCCCGGCGATCGCTCGTCACGCCGGGCGGACGCGGGGCTTCGTCGGTGCCGGCCGGCCCGGGGCGTGCGCCGGGCCGGCCGGGCCGGGTCAGTCCTCTTCGGAAACCTCGACCTCGCGGAACTTCGCGATCTGGGGCGTGCCATAGAGGCTCCGGGCCTCACCCACCATGATCTGGGGCGTGCCATAGAGGCTCCCCACCTCACCCACCAGCGGGTCATTGTTGATGACGTCCTTCTGCATCGTGTCCTCCTCTCTCAGGTGCGCCGATGTGATGCCTGTCCCGGTGCCGTCGACGCCGGCGGCCGACCGGGATCCCTCTCCGTTCGGAGCGGGACGTCTAAGTGTGCGCCCGGTCCTCCGGGCCGGGGCGCGCGAACCAGGGTGCCCCCGCGCGGCGCAGCACGCCGATGTGGTCACGGCCCTCGTAGCCGTCGGGACCCGCGTCCAGCCAGGGCCTCGTGCCGCACGCCCGCGCGGGCGAGGGCCCGCAGGCAGTCGCGCGTGCCGTCCGCATGGCCGCCTCTGTCGGTACTGTGACCAGGTCCTGCGAGTTTTCGCGTGTCAGCGGTTTCGCGGTACCTCTTGAGATTTGATGTCCATTGTGACATGCCTCACGTGCTGGGTGGGTCCACCAGCCGGTCCACGGACGGGGGGAGGTTTGCGTCCACCGATCGGGGGGCGGGGGTCGGCGGCGACGCCCTGCCGAGCCTGCAGGAGCTGTCGTGGCGCTCCGCGCGCATGGCTGACCTGCGGCGTTCCATCGGATGGACCAGCGGACCAAAAATCCTGCGTTCCGCGTAATTCAGCGTCCTAGAGTCACGAATCTGGGGTCTGACCTGCGCGGACATGGGTGAGGGCGCCTGAGAGGCGTTTCTCTAGGCGCTGGTGTTCGTGCTGGTCAGCGGGGTGCGGGTTCGAGCGCGATGATCTGCTTCGGTGCGGGGATGTTGAGCTTGGCCAGCAGGTCCCTCTGGGGCTTGGTGAGGGCGGTGACCTGGCGGAACAGGCCGGTAGGGCCGGTGAACGTACCGAGGTGGAGCCGGTCGAGCTCGCGGCGGACGGTCGTCCAGGTCGCGTCGGCGCTGGTCTCGATGATGCGGATCAACAGGAGGGCGAGCCAGCAGAGGACGACGTGTGCGCGTATGCGTTCCTCGAGCCGGTGATAGACGGGCCGCAGGTCGATGATCTGCTTCATGTCCCGCCAGCCCCGCTCGACTTCGAGGAGCTGCTTGTATCCGAGTGCGATGTCCTCGGCGGACAGGTCCGGGTCGGAGCATCGCAGCAGGTACTTGCCGTCGAGGTTCTCCTCGGTCTTGATCTTCGCGGTGTCGATGCGGAGCTTGCCGGACGGGGTGGTGCGGAGGTAGCGGTTGAGGCCGGGCTTGTCGGCGATCTTGCCGCGGAGTTCGCCACGCTTGAAGTCGCTGAGCTTGTCGGTGTCTTCGATCAGGGTCGTGAGCTGGGAGACGAGTTGTTCGCGTATGTGCTGGTCACGGGTGGCGGCTTCGGGGTTGTGGCAGATCACGAACCGTTCGGTGTCGGAGATCCGCACCTCCTTGACCCGCATGTTCTGGGCGATCTCGCCGTAGCGGCCCTGGCGGGACAGGGCGGCCTTCACCTCCGGGCTGCCTGAGCGGAGTTTCTCGCCGACGATGTAGGCGTTGTCGCCCTGGCGGAGGTAGCGGCGGTTGCGTTCGCTGGAGAATCCCCGGTCGGTGACCCACACGATCTTGCTGAGGGTCCAGTCCCGCATCTCGTCCTTGACCTGGCGGATCAGTGTCTGGTCGGAGGCATTGCTCGGCCAGCACCAGCAGCGGACCGGGATCCCGTCCCGGGTGACCGACATGCCGATCACGATCTGCGGCAGGTCGTCGCGGGAGTCCTTCGACTTGCCGAAGGCACGGAACCCGGCCTGATCCGCGCTCTCGCCGTCCTCTTCAGCGGGTGGGCGGTCGTCCGTCAGGAGGCGGCCCTTGTCGTCGCGGGCGACGGGTCCGTCGGCCTCCTCCAGTTCGAAGTAGGTGCTGGTGGTGTCGAAGAACAGCAGGTCGACCTCGAGGTTGAGGAGGTTCGCGACCTCGTCGAACACCCGCTTCTCCAGGTCGTCGGTCACCTCGTGGAGCCAGTCCATCGCCCGGTAGCAGGCGTCGTCGTCGATGGCCGGCAGGCCCTCGACATGCACGTCGTGCGTGACCCAGTCCGCGGCGGCCAGCTTGGACGACGGCGCCAGGGCCCGGTTCGCGACCAGGGAGAACAGCACCCGCTCGGTCATCGACATGTCCCGGCGCCGGCCCCGTTTGGGCTGCCCGACCTGCCCGACGATCCTGTCGATCCTCAGCCGACGCCAGAGATGATCGAGGACATAGGTGCCGCCGAACGGGACCGACGAGACGAACTCCAGGTCACCCGCCGCCGTCGACGCCAGTGCCTCACCCGGCTCCAGCAGCCTCGATAGAGACGCGACCAGGCGCCTCACTGCGTCCCGGTCGAGGTCGTCCTCACGGCCGAACGTGAACAGCACCTTCGGGACCGCCCGGCCCTTTACCGGATCCCACTCATTGTGGGCCAGGTGCAGGTACCGGACCGTGCCGGACTTGTTCTCCCGCTTCGTCGTCTTCACATACACGACTCCAGACCCTACGGAGCAACTCGAGGTCAGCGCAGGCGAATCCGCAGAATCGCGTCTCTAGGCGAATCTGCCCGCGTCACCAGCCTCCAGCCCGCTGACCTGCACCTTCAGCCCGGTAGGAACTCCAGAACCCCCGAATTACGCGGAACGCAGGAAAATCCACGCCTGCTCGATTCCGGGGCGGTAGTCCAGCGGCAAGATCATCGGTCATCAGCGGGCGACTTCCTGGTGGGTCAGTACCAGCAGGGCCCGCACCAGCGCGGTCGCCCACCTCGGATCCGTGCGGACCTTGCCCAGCACGCGCCAGTTCTTCAGGTGCGCGAAGCCGTGCTCGACCGGAGCGCGCACTGCGGCCAGCGCTTTGTTGGAGAGCTTCTGGCCACGGGTCAGCGGCCGGTTCCGGGCGGCCTTGTAGCCGGTGATTACCGCCGGGTCGGCGTCCGGGCCGCTGTCGTCGAGGCCGCCGAAGCCCAGGTCGGCGATGGCCCCGAGCCCGGCGGCCCGCAGGTGGGCGGTGAGTTTGTCGTGGCGGCAGGCGGTGATCTCCGAGGTCCGCCCGGGCCGGGCCGCGGAGACCCACAGTAGTCGGCCCCGGTCGTCGGTGAGCGCGATCACGAGCAGGCCGTGGCATTTGTTCTTGCCCGAGTAGTTCTTGCGGTTCTCGGCCCCGGTACGCCGCCGGGTACGTATCACCGAGCCGTCCAGCAGTACGACTCCGCCACCCTTTCGGGCGATCTTCTTCAGGGCGCGGTCCAGGCGCGGGGCGCGGGCGGCCAGCAGGCCCACGACCTCGCGCACCCAGCGGGTGACAGTGGTGCGGTGTATCCCGTTGCCGCCCGCCAGGTCGCCGGGCCGCTGGTCACAGCGCAGCACCGCCAGCACGATGCCGGCGATCTTCCCCGCGGGCAGGGCCCGCCACCTGGAGCCGATCTTCTTGAAGTGGCCGCGTAACAGGTCGGCGAGCCAGTTCAAGGTGGCACTCGACAGCGGCAGGCGGGCGGTGTAGACAAGGCCGTCAGGGCCCTCGACGGGATGGTTGTTTTTCTTCACACCAAATTCAACTGCCGCCGGGAGCCCGCCGGTTACGCCCTCTTGTCGCCCCGGTCCGCAGATGCTAAAGACGTGCGGTGAACTTCCCGTCAGGCCGCTTGTGCAGCCAGCCACGATCGGCGAGCTTGGTCATCTTCGCCCGCAGCGGCTCCAGCTTCCCGCGCACCCCCACCTCAAGTCCCAGTTCCTCACCCACCGCCCTGACCTGCACTGGGCCGCCGTCGGCCCGCACGATCGCCAGGATCCGGTGGTAGTCGGCGGGCAGCGCGGCCTCGTCGCCACTCTCACCCCGGTGCGGGATCAGCAGCACCGCACGCCCGGCCACCTGCGCTTTCCTCGGAGCCGCCCCTGCGGCCTCCGTGTCAGCCCGGTCCTGTTCGGCCAGACGGCGCAGGACCCGCTCAGCGATCCCCAGCTCCTCCCGCTCGGCCTCGACCTCCTGAAGCCGCTTGGCCAACTCCTCAGCTAGCGCGTCCAGTTCGCTACGACGAGCCGTGATCCGCTCCAGATCGGACATCCCCACACCCTCCCCACGATCCCTGACGTATCGACACGGGGGCGGATCGTAGGCGGCCCGCTCACGCAGGCGCAGCAGAGCCAGAGAACCCTCCCCGCCGACCGGTCAGACGATCTTCACCATGGACACCCGCCAGCGACCAGCCCGAGCACCCCGAACCCCGTGCACACCAGCCCACCTGACGTGCAAGTTTCACGATGCACACTGCTCATTGGGGTTAACGGGTCCAACCAGGCGTGCTGGCTATCACATGCTCCCGCTGGCCCCAGCGGCTTGGCCGGAAGCCGCGGCCGCCGACCCGCGTCCCCACTACGTTCCGGACCATGTCGATCCCGAACCAGAACCAGCCCCCGGCGCCCGCGCCGAGCGTGGCCTCCGTCTCGGCAGCAATGGCCGCGCTCGGCGCGTACGCCCAGCCGCCGACCGTCGGCGAACTGGAGCAGCAGGCCACGGCCGTCGGCGGCGAGCACGTCCTGGCCGCCGTTCTCGCCAACGCGCTGTACGGCGCCTCCATCGGGGTCGGCATGCTCGCCGAGGGGCACATGCTCGCCAAGGGTGCAGGCACGCAGGAGATGACGCTGGCCCGCCAGCAAGTGATCAAAGCATCCGGGGCCGTGGGGCCCGGCGTGCTCGGAGTGCTGCACTGGCAGACAGGGCACGTCTCCCACCTGCTCAAGGGCATGGACCAGAAGGACTGCGGGCCAGTGATCGCGGCGGCGGCCCGTACGGCGAGCGCCCTGCTTGCGCTACTGGCCTGCTCGGCGGTGTTCTCCCCTGAGGACGAGCGGGCTGGGCAGATCCCCGACGAGTTGGCCAGGGCCCGCAAGGAGCTGGCCGAGGCGATCGCGGAGCTCGACGAGCTGCCCGCCACCGCCGCGGCAATGTTCCTCGACGGCGTCCCCGACCTGTAGAGACCTAGTTGGGGTTGTTGGGTCCAATGGGTCTGATGCTGCCGGACCTGCGGGCATGACTGCCATCGCTCTCCATTACCCGGAGCAGCACATGCAGCAGCGCCCCGATCGGAGGGGTGATCGGGGTGCTGCTTCGGTGGAGACGGGGAGGGTAGGCTACTGGCCGGGGTGGACGGCCTGGATGCCGGTGTCCGCGTACGCCTCCGGGGTCAGGGTCAGCAGAAAGCGGCCGGACGGGAAGGCCGCTGAGGGGCGCGCGGCGTGAATGGCGTGCACGGCCGCCCAGGGGTGCCCGGCGTGGAGCAGCTCGGTGGCGGTGAGCGCGGCCTCGGTGTCGAACGGCTCGATCGCGATGAAGCGGAGCCCGTGGATGTAGGCGAGGAGGCCGGGCCGCTCGGTGTCGCCGGCGGTGAGCGAGAGCACCGGGGCGTAGAGGGTGCCGAGTCCGCCGGAGGCTTGGACGTAGAAGGCGGCGACGGCCTCGTTGTACGGGTCCTTGGGGTCGTGGAGCGCGGTGGCGGTCGTGTGGTCCAGGACGACCGCGATGGCGCCCACTACGCGGCCGCCGGGTCCTGGGTGGCGCCGAGGCGCTCCAGAAGGCCGCGGGCCTTCGCCTCGGCCTCGGCGCTGGGCGCGGCGCCAAGGACGGAGGCGAGCTCGGCGCGGGCCTGCGCGGCACGTTCCTCGTACTCGGACTGGGTCGGCTGGCTCTCCGCAAGCTCTTCGACGAGCTGGCGGATGGTGGTCTTGTTCTCGGCCGCGAGGACGGCCAGGCGATCGCGCGTGGCGGCGCTCACCTTGATGCTCGTTTCATCTGCCATATCCCGACTCTACTGCGAGTAGAGGTCTGGCGGGGGTGTCCGACGGTTTGCGGACTGAGCACTTCAGAGCGCATGGGTTGCGTTGGCACTGGTCACGGCAGGGTGATGGAAGGACTCTGGAGGGGTGTCCAGGAGGAACATCCGTCGGTGCGGCCAGTGCGGCATCGAGTTGCCCGAGGGCAGCAGGCGGTCGCGCCGCTACTGCTCGACGGCCTGCCCCACAAGGGCATGGAGGCTGATGAGGGCCCGGCGCGCGCAGATCGACGCCCGGGGCGAGGCGATGCGGGCCCTGCTGGAGGGCCGGCCGCACCCGTGGCCCCGATTCCGCTGCCCGGAGTGCGGCGCGCGCTGGTTCGCCAGTGACACTCCGTTCGGCATCCGGAAGCGATCGGACAGCCGCTACTGCTCGCCCAGGTGCCGTACGAGGGCGTGGCGCCGGAGGCGTTCGTGTTCAGAAGACGTCACCGTGTGACGCCTTCCTGTGACGCTATCGGCCGCAGCAGTCGGCCGCGATCACCATGCGCTGGGTGCTGTCCGGTCTCACGAGATCTTGCCGTTGTCTCATCTGATCTTGATGGATTCGCGGCTGGTCTCGGGTGACGCTGTCGGTGACGGGGCCTCATGCATCTGTTGTCTCAATTGTTGTTGCCGCTCAACTCGGTAAATCTCGGCTGATCTTGTTCCTGATCAGGTTGGGGCGCGTCATCAGGCAAGATGATGACCCGTGGAACCCGAGATATTGGCGGCGCTTATCGGTGCCCCAGCGGTCGTCGTCACCGCCATCGCCGCTTGGTCGGCGGGCCGGGCAAGCGGCCGAGGAGCCCATCGCGGGCCGGTCGACGCTGTCCGTCGCGCTGCGCAGCGCGACGCCTACTCTGCCCTGCTGGCAGCTGCCCGCCGCCTCGAACAGGCCGTCGACGCGTCCAATGCCGTCCTGCCGGACAGGCGCCCGGTCGTGGACGATGAGGAGGCCAGGGAGGCGGCGAGGGCTCTGCAGGATGCAGCCGACCTGGTCTTTCTCGAAGGCCCTGACACCCTGACCGGTCCCACCGAACTCCTACTCTCCGCCGGAAAGCATCTCTACGCGGCCAGCCTGGTATGGGGCAATCCTCTTGGGCCGCCGGCACAGGACGACGTAGAGCTCGTCGGGCAATACCGGGAGGCGGTTGCCGATTTCGTCACCGAAGCCCGACGTCATTTGAACGGCCACACTGCACCTGACGCGTGAGCCTCGATGAGGCCAGGGGCAGTCCCGGGCCTCCTCAGCGTGCCGGACCTGGATACACGCGCAACCGACAACCTGAGCTGAGACAACCCCGCCAGTTTGCTTCCCACCGACAACATCCAGTGAGACGAGGCCCCCTGCTCATCTCACTCCGTTATCGGCCTTGGACCAATAGAACCGTGGTTATCGGTGAGAACTATCATGGTGCCGGGATGCGCCCTGCTTGATGGGGGCTTCAAGAAACCATCGGTTCTTGGACGCAGGCGTCTAGGCCAACTGGCCGGGGCAGGAATCGATTGACAGCGTCCAACAAGGGTGTTCAACAACCGGCTCAAGCCGCGCTCCGCTGCAGTTCGCTACGAAGTCGGGCCATCACGCGAAGACCCGCGGTCTAGCGACGTCTGGCCAAGCGTCTCAGGACCGCGGTAATCACCCACGAGGCCAGCCAAAGGACGATGAGCCAACCGTTGACTTTCTGAAGTGCGTGCAGCCACGGTTCGTCTTGGGTCCGCGAAACAAACTTGCTTAGAACTGATCCGATGAGCACCAGCGAAAGGGCCACCACCCCTAGTTCTACGGTGATCTGTGGCCACAGTCCGATGGGTGGCTCAGGGCCGGTGAATCTCTTCACGACTACGTTGCTCAGGTTGGGTTGGGGGCAGGTCACGCGAGGTGCCTGCCCGTCAACCAATAGGGAAAGTGAGATCAGCTGACGGCCTCTGACCAGGCAACTATCAATGCGGAGAGTCTTGTCATCCCAAGAAACGTGGGGTGTCTGAGCGTTCGTTGGCTCCACGCGTACGGGTTCCAAGAGGGCGGAGACACGGGCGCCCACATCGAACTCCAAGGGCATATTGCGGTCGAAGTCGGAGGCGTCGATGTCCCGCCTTCCCCTTGTGACCAGCTGCACGTCGACGTGGTGCGGGTATTCGAGATCATCTACGGTTCCGTCCTCGCGGACGACGGACACAACTACGCGCTCGCGGACGGCGGGCGAGTTCAGCAGCGGGGTCACGGTCGGCATGCCAAAGAAGAGGCGTGTCTTCCTGGTGAGCCAGATGGCGAGTACGCCGAGGATTACGCCGATGGCAGTAAGGAGAAATGCCCATCCCGGCAGTTCATAGAAACGAGCACCTAGATCCATAACCTGATGAAAACATGCCATACCACGCAGACCTGGTAGGTCACTCGCTGCGTCTGGTCATGGGACGCTTACGTGTCTGGCCAGGCTGTTCGGGCGCTCCGGTGGGTGCCCTCGCGGCTTTTCCGCTACAGCACGCCGATCAGGGCGTTGTCCTCCCACTGGTCGACGATATCGAGGTATCCGGCGAGCACCTTGGAGTGCGGTGCCCATCCGCCCTGCTTGCTTGGCGATGACGATCTGGTCGTGTCCCTTCAGCGGGAGGAGGTGGCGTGTCCGCGGCGGGGCGAGTGTCCGGTGAAGCGGATGTCGATGCCGGCGCGGGCGCCGGCGCGGGTGATGACGTCGCCGACGGATTCCGGCTGCAGTCCGCCGACAGGGACCGCCGCCACCGCGTCGCGGTCACTCACCGGGCTCGGTCTCCGGCCGGAGGGGCTGGCGGTCGGTGCAACCGCGTCCGTCGGTCACGGGGGTGACCTTGAGGCCGACGGGCCGTCATCCCCACAGGTTGGTTGAGTCCCATTCCCGGTTCGCCTGGTTGATGAGGCGGGCCATTGACTCCGGGGCGGGTTGCCAGTCGCGGGAGAGGCCCGGGGCATCGGCAGCAAGCCGGGTCAGTGCCCGCTCCCACGACAGCACGTCGGGGTCGTTGAGGAGTTGTTCGGCGCGGCGGCTCGTGATGCGGCAGCGCAGGTGGTGGGCAAGGTCGGGACGCACGTCGGGGCAGTCGCCGCTGTCGTCGCCGGGCCACGGCAGCCAAGTCCGCCGGTAGACCCACCCTTCGCAGAACACGCAGTGGGCGAGCTGGATGGCGTGAAGAGGCGCCCTCACCGCGACGGGCAGGGGCAGCGGCCGGTATACGGCGAGGGTGCCGCGGTGCCGGCAGTCGGGGTTACGCCAGGTGCTCGGCCCGGCGCCCATGCGCCGGAACACTTCATCCAGGGGCAGAGCCGGCCGTTCGGTCACCGCCAGAGGATCCTCGTACCAGGGCAAGCTCGCCCGAAGCCACCAGACGATCCGGCTGTTCCACAGCCGCCGACGCAGTCGGTTCATCGCCTGTGAGGGGCGCAGGAGTTGATCTCGCCCATCTTTGCAGCCCCTTCCCCGTGGTTTGTGCGTCTACCGTACCGGCCGGGCCCACGTCCCCCTTCTGCCTGTGGAGGACCACGGCGGCGATGCCAGGCCGCCAGGCGTCACGGCCCCTGGGTGGCCTCCGAGTTCGCGGGCGCACCGGTTAGGGGTATTGGACCCAACAGGTCTGACCAGTGCAGACCAGCCCATGTCCCTGAAACCGCCACTTCGCGGCAGGTCGCCGGTCACGCGGCCCGAGTGGGGCGTACGGTCTGGACCGGCATCCCGACCCGCAGCCTCCGCTCGTCCTTCCCGGACGCCTCCGCCGGCTCTTCGCAGGGCGTCCACCCTCGCAGGGCGAGGAACTCGGCCGCTCCGGCGTCGAGGCGGGCCATCACCCACAGCTCGGCACCGGGCAGTTCCTCACGAGGCCGGCCGATGATGGCCTGGATGGTTGAGGTGTCCACCGGGGCCAGGAGCTGGCCGCCGAACCAGTCGGCGAGCGAGACCATCGTTGTGGTGCGCCCTGCGCGTACCACCGTGGCGCGCGTCTTGCGGTGCCTAGGGCCCATACCGCCCCCTTGATCGTGCTTTGCGTGTGGGGGGTGAACGGATCATCACTCACGAGGTCGGCTCCTGGCCATACCTGGGTGCAGGCGGTTCTACGACGCGGGACTGGGCTGGTGCTCCCCGTGGTCCTTCGTCCACGCCCGGATCACGCGCACGTGGCCGTCGGTGGTCTCCTCGGTCAGGCGGATCAGCACGCCGTCCAGGCTCCCGTGGCTGCCCACCCAGTCGCGGTACCGGCCAAGGGCGATCTCTCCGTCGACCCACGCCCCCTCGACGGCCGGGCCGTCCGCCTGGAACTGCATCGTGACGTGGAAGGTGCTCACGGGTCCCATCCTCGCCCACGCCTGAGAGGCGAACCGACTGCAGCCCTCGCCCGGACGCCATGCCGGTTAGGGGCGTTGGGTCTAACAGATCTAACCGGTGTCGACCAGGCCTCGGCACTCTGGACCCCGGACGCCAGTTGCGCTACCAGAGAATCGATCAGGACCGCGCGGCCTTCGCTGCTCGCACGCTCGCCTCCAGCGCAGTCATGAGGTCCACGGCCGGCAGTTCCTTCGCGGGAGGCTGGGCGAGCTCGGCACCGCTGACCTTCGCTGCGACCAGTTGCTCGAGGGCGTGTCCGTACTCGTCGTGCAGCTCGTGCTTGTCGATGCCGGTCAGCTCCCGGATCAGCACCTCGGCGAGCTCCAGCTCCCGCTCCGTGACGGGCGCCGACGGGGCGAGGTCCGCCGGTTCACGCAACTCGTCCGCCCAAAGCAAGGTCTGGACGATCAGAACGCCGTGGCGCGGGCGGAGTACGGCCAGCCGCTCCCGGCTTCGGATGGCGAGCTTGGCCACGCCGACCATGCCGGTTCGGGCGAGGGCTTCCACGAGCAGGGCGTAGGGCCGCTCGGCGCCTGGGCCATGAGGGCCGGCGAAGTACGGCTTGGCGTAGGTGATGGGGTCGACGTCCTCGGCGCAGACGAAGCCGAGGATCTCGATCACGCGCTTCGTCGGCAGCGGCAGACAGGCCAGGTCCTCCTCGGTGAGCGGCACCACGATGCCGTCGCCCGTCGCGGCGCCGCGGCCGACTTCCTCATACGAGATCTCGCGGCCCTCGGCGCGGCAGAAGCGGCGGTGCTCCACGCGACTGCCGTCTGCGGTGTGGATCTCATGGAGGCGTACGGGGTGCTCCTCGGTGGCCGCGTACAGCTGGACGGGCAGCGCGACGATCCCGACCTGGATCAGGCCTGACCAGATGGCCCTCATGCCTCCAGAGTCGGCCGCCGTCAGTCCAGACGCATCCCAGGACACGGACTTCCCGCGCCTCGCTTGTTCGATTTTCCGTTCGATATGGTCGAGCGGTGCGGAGGAGGCGGACATGAGCGAGGAGCCGCAGGCGTCCAGGGTGGCGAGCGTGATGCACGTGCGCTGTCCCATGGGGCTGCCGGAGCCGGTGTTCCGGCAGGTCATGGAGCTGCTGTGCGACGTGTCGCCGGTGGTGCAGGTGATCCCACCCCGGGCGGCCCTGGTCGAGCTGCGGGGGGCGCTGCGCTTCTTCGGCACGGGGCCGCGGCAGATCGCGGAGGTCGTACGGCTGCGGTCGATCGCGCTGCTCGGAGTGGATCTGCGGATCGGGACCGGGGCGTCATGGGCGGTCGCGGCGACCGCGTCGGGCCAGGTGCCCGAGCCGGGTGGCGTCCTGTCCGTCGCCACGGAGGAGACCGAGAGCTTCTTGGCGCCGCTGCCCATCGAAGCGCTGCACGGGATCGGGGCGCGGCAGGCGGCTGCGCTGCGCGGGTACGGCCTGTACACGGTGGGAGCGCTCGCGGCCGTGCCAGCGGCGACGGTGCAGCGGATCCTCGGCGGCCGCGCGGGCCGTGCGGCCTCGGACCGGGCCCGGGGCTGGGATCCGCGGCCGGTCACCCCGCGGGCGCTGCCGGCATCCGCCAGCGTGCGCCGGCGCTTCACACAGCAGGTCCTGGACGGCGCGCCGGTCCGGGCGAGCCTGCTGGAGCTCGTCGTCCGGCTCGGCGATCTGCTCCGTCGCCGGGACCAGGCGGCGCGCGCGGTGACGCTGCAGCTGACGTTCGCGAGCGGCGCGGCTCCGTGGGAGAAGACGCGCCGCCTGCGCGAGCCGTCCGCGCACGATGAGGACCTGCGGACCGCGGCCTACCAGCTGTTGGACGCCGCGGGTCTGCAGCGGGCCCGCCTGGTCGGGATGGCGCTGCGCGGCGAGGACCTTCTTGCCTCTGATCAGGTGGCGGAGCAGATCTCGCTCGACCGGGTCCGCGAGGCCCGGCTTCGGGCGGAAGTTGCCGTGGACCGGGCCAACATGCGGTTCGGGGCGGGGACCGTCGGCCCGGCCGCGCTGCTCGGCAAGGCCTCGTGAACGGGGGCGGAGGCCGCGATGCGCACACCCCGGGAGCAACTCCTGCCGCACTACCCGTACGTCGAGGCTGTAGAGCGCGCACTCACCGAGCACGGCATCGCGCCCACCCGGTGATGGGCGTACACGGCGGCCTATCCGGGCCCGAGCGAGATGCGAATGTGCGCGCTGCTGGACTGGGGGTCGAGCCGCAACCCACGTGCCACCGGGCTGTCGTGGCGCTGGGGCGATGACACCGGTTGGCGCTGCGCGTACACCGATGCCGGAGGGCGCCGTCTGCCCGGCACGGTCCGCGCCCTGGTGGGGTAGGTGTACGCACAGCCGATGGAGCTCGTCGACGCCGCCCACGCCCTGGTACATGGGTCCTTCCCGACGTCGGACGGGTCTCCGGAGTGGGGCGGGGCGGCGGTGAGGGAAGCCGGTGGAGGCCTTCCGCAGAGGTCCGGGAGTCAGTTCAGTTGGGTGCAGACCGCTGGCGTGAGGTACTTCTTCGCCACCCAGCCGCTCGTACCGGCCCGAAGGCCGCTACGGGCCTTCTCGGTGAGCGTTACCCGGTACCAGCCGTTCGTGGCCTTGTCGGCGTCCACCGCATCGGTCTTGTTCAGAAGCCCGAGTGAGGCGTAGTGGGCCCCGGGCCCCTTGCGCAGGTGGACCGTCGTGGTCGGGTAGTAGCCGCACGAGTTGAAGTCGCGCGCGGCCACCGTCACCGCGGCGGCTGTAGCGCCGACACCGGGCAGGGCAAGAGCCGCCACCGCCACAGTCAAGATCATCATTCGTCGCATGAACGGCCCACCGACGCCCGTACGGCGCCGCGTCGGTCAGCCCCCGCGATTCCCCCCGACGTGCGAATCGCGCGCCAGAAGCCCCGGACGGCGGCCACGCTCCCCTCACCTATTGGGCCCATTGGACCTATCGGATCTAATGCGGGTCGGCCTGCAGGATCCCTGAAGGAAGCGGCGCGGTGAACGCCTCGGTATCCATGGCGTCCGGGATCTGGTCGGCAGGGCAAGGGATCGGCAGGGCCAGCATGCCCTCGTGCTCCTGATCGTCGCCGAGGACGTCGTCGGTGGGCCAGACACCGAAGGGGCCGCGCTCGCCGGGGCCGGTTGCGCCGAGCAGCAGCGCGCCGCCCTTGAGCCGATGGTGATTGGGCAACACGCGCGGGGTCCTCCTGATCGACGTCGCTGTAGGCGGCCATGGTGGCGGTGGCGGTCGCTCCACCGGGCCGCAACCCGCGGTTCTGGCTCGAAGAAGGTCACGGCAAGACCAGTCTGTACACGCGCGCGTGGAGCGGTCTCACGAGTTCCACGAATGTTCCTCTTCGCAGGTCAGCGTGGCGCGGGAGCGTCTCACGACGGCCAGGCGAAGGCCCTGCTCACCCAGTGGCGACGGAGTCGGGTTGGGGGCGTTAGGTCCAATAGGTCTAAAGCGGCGTGAGGTGCACCGTGCGGTCCAGGGCGCGCAGCAGCTCGGGGTCCCATCCGGCGCGCGGGACGTCCAGGGCGGCCAGAGAGGCGGAGCCGAGCGCGGCGAGCTGTACTTGGTGCTCGACGCCCAGGCGCCATGCCTCGCGCAGCACGTTGCGAGCCTCGTCGCGGGCCCCGCGGCCGAGGGTGGCAAGGGACTCGTCGTTGGGCAGGGCGGCCAGTTGGCGCGCGGCCTTTCTCAGCCGTTCCAGGAGTTCGGCGGCGCGCTCGGCATCCGGGGCGGGGGGCACGAGCGTTGCCTCTGGCGCGGCGACACCGCGGCGCAGCTGCTCCATGCGCACCGGTAGCGGCTCCCAGCCCGGCTGGCCGGCGAGGTCGATGTTCACCTTGGTCACGGTGTTGGTGTAGCTGCGAGCGACGCCGCGCGGCTGCAGCGCGGTGCCGGCGGGCCGGTACACCGGCTCGGCACCCTCAGCGACGACGCCGCCATGGTTGCCGCGCACCGACACCCAGAGCCAGTCTGCACCGCCGGAGACCTCGGCCATCAGCAGGCGGCGGACCTGGAGCCAGCGCTGCAGCGCGGCCCGGGTGGCGCGGCGCAGCGGGTAGACCTCGATGACAGGCGGGGTGTCGGGGCGTCGGTTCTGCGGCCGCCTCGTGACGCGGACCTCCTGCAGGGACGGCGAGAGGTCCTCCAGGCGTAGCGCGCACAGCTCTCCAACGCGGGCGCCGGTGTCGAGCACCACCGAGGCCATCGCGAGCATCCGCACCCACAGCGGGTAGCCGCTGGTGAGCAGACCACCCTCGACGGTCCAGCCGGTGCGGCGGCCGATGTGGTCGGAGAGGGTCTGCAGGCTGTCGCGGAGCCGCTCGCGGCGGGCGACGTCGACGGGCTGCTTGCGGGGCAGCTCCTCCAACTGCCGCAGGTGGACGACCTCCAGGCCGAGCTCGCGCTGCAGCAACGCCATGACACCGGAGCGCACCATGGCCGTCGCCTCTGAAGTGGGCCGCTTCTCGCCGCGGTCGCGCAGTTCGCCGGCGAGCGCCAGGCCCTCGTACGCCTTGAGCGAGTCCCGGTCGAAGACGTCCGCCAGGTCGTCGGCGACACCTCGCGGGTGCTCGGGATGCTGGAGAGCGCGGACCAGCTCGCGGGCGTGGGCGCGGATCTGCCGCGCGCGGGCCTCGGAGGGCGCGGCCTCGCACACGGCCTCGACCGCCTCCTTCAGCTCGGGCAGTTCCTCCAGGACGTCGGGCTTCTTCATCACGTCTGGCACGGTAACCATCCCCGGCCAGCTGGACAGCCGGAACGAGGAATTAGACCCATTAGAACCAACAGGCCCAACTGTCGCTGACGTGGCACGACCGCGGACAGGTCAGACGAGGCGCAGTAGCGCAGTCACCATGGCGATCATCGTCTCGACCTCGGCCCGGGTGTAGGAGAAGTGCCTGGTGACGGCGTCCGCGTGCACGGCCCCGCTGGTCTGGTCTTCCAGCCCCGCCCGGATCCATGCCCAGCGCTCATCCTGCAAGCGCTGCTCCTTCGGCTTCTTGCCGGGCCAGGACCAGCCGCTGTGGTCCTTGATGTATTCCAGGGCGCGGCGGGCCTCGAGCAGAGAGCCGTCGATGTCATCGTCTCTGAGCCGTCGCTGCGCCTCCCGGAGGTGGCCGACGGCTTCCTGGTGGGGCTCGTTGTCGGCGGGGAAGGGGATCGAGAGCTCGAAGGCCAGGGAGCGTCCGAGCCCTTCGAGCTGTTGGCGCCAGCGGCTCTCGGCGACGTCGATGTTCAGCGTGGCCGGCGAGCAACCGGGATAGCCGGCTGCCTGGGGCAGGACGGCACGGACGTCGAGCGCCAGTTGCAGGTCGTCCCCGGTCCGATGGTCTTCCAGGGCCAGGAGTTGGGCGCTGGTGAGGAGGTACTGCAGGTGGGGGCGGACGATAGCGCCCGGGGTGAAGGCGAGGGCGCGCGTCGCGGTCCCCAGCCATGCCTTCTGCGCCGCGCCGAAGCGTGCGTACAGGTCCGCTTCAAGGATCACGGCGCGGCCTCCGGCCCCCGTGCTCGGGAGCTTGAGCTCCAGCTGCAGGCGCAGGCTGTGAGTGCCCATCGCCTTCTCGATCGAGAGGCTGTTCTCCCGTGCGGTGACAGCAATCGTTCCGATCTCGCTGTCGAAGCGCAGCTCGTCCATCATCTGCCGGCCCTCCCCTTCGGCGGTGCGCGTATGCGCCGATTGTCAGCCCACCGTCGCGGTCGGCTCGGCGATTTTCGGCCCCATCCGGACAGCGTCACCACCCGACTCAGGAATTAGACCCGTTGGAGCCAACAGGCCCAACCTTCTCTGACGTGTGTGAACGGGACCGGCAGGGGGCCGCCCTCTGTCAGTTGCCCCGAGCGTCCGGCTCCTGGGGAGGGAAGTGCCTTTCGAGGATCTCGGCCCACTTATCGAGGGTGAGAAAGCCTCCGCCGCATCCAGCCTGTGCCGCCACGAGGTCGGTGAGTGCGGCGACGAAGGGGGCGGCCGGGCTGTCGGCGGCGACGTCGGTAGCGGCGGCCGCGAGACGGTCATGGGCGGCGGGGAAAGCCTTCTCCGCCCAGGCGTCGCGCTCCTTCATGCGCCGGGCGGAGTCCTCTCCGAGGATCTGCTCCACCACGTACTGGGGGCAGTCCTGCGTATGCCACAGCTCGGTGAACACCCCGTCCTTTATCCACGACTGGCGGACCCAGCCAGTGTCGGGATCCGCCTGGCAGTCAGAGCATTCGATACGGCGGTGCTCTATCGGCTGGTCGTCGTCGTTCACGGTGCGGAAGTTCCTTCACTGAGCTGCGACAAGCCGCAGAGGAGCCGGTCCATGGGACGGCGCGAGCAAGCCGTCGCCGCGGGGATCACAGTCTCAACCCGGAACGGCTCGGCGAGAAGACCCCTGGCCACTCCTCTTCGCGGAGCGTGCCCGCTCGGCCCCGAGTAAGGGATAGACCTGTTAGAACCAACAGCCCCAACGGGCGCTGACGTGCCTCTCGCGTATCGCGCTTGCGCGCGTAGGGCGGTCCAGAGAGTCCAGAAACCCCGTCGCCGGTGCGTGGCTCGCGCACCTGTAACGCACGAACGGCCCCACCGCTGGTGGGACCGCTCGCGGGACTGCGCGGGTCAGCCGACGGGCGGGCCCGTCTTAAGCCGCTGGTTGGGGCGCGGCGGGTACCGCAGGCCGCCGTTGTGCTCCTCCTCTGCCGCTTCGACCGCGGCCTCGATGGCGGCCTCGACGAACGCGGAGAGCGAGACCGGCGGGGTGGAGACGTTCGGGTCGCGCTGCATCCCGACGACGGTGTCGCGCAGCCGCTCCAGCAGGTCGTTGCTGACGTACGCGGGGACCTTCTGCTTCCCGCCCGTCGTGCCCTGCTCGCCGAGCAGCTTGCCGAGGATGCTGCTGCCGCCGGTGGCGGGTCGGTCGCCTCCGTTCGCGCTGCCGCCTGCGATGTCTCCGAACGGCTTGCTCATGCTGCGGTGGCCCCCTTCGCGGGCAGGAGAGTGCGGGCGAGCTGGTCGTAGTCGCCGGTGGCCTTCGCGGCCGGGTGGAAGACACGGACAGGCACACCGTGGTCGGGTGCCTCGGCCGCTTTCACGCTGCGGCGTACGGGCGCGACGATCGCCTCCGGGTAGTCGGTGCGCAGCTGGGCTGCGACCTTGCCGGCGAACTTCGACTTGTCCCAGGCGGTCATCACGGCCGCCCGTACGAACAGGTCCGGGTTCGCGTCGTCCTGGACGGCCCGGATGGTGTCGTGCAGCTCCTTGAGCGCCTTCTTGTCCAGGGCACCGACCTTGAGCGGCACGATCACCTCGTCCGCGGCGATCAGCCCGTTGATCGAGAGCTTCCCGAGGGCAGGCGGGGCGTCGATGATGGTGATGTCGACCGGCGCCTTCGACTTGCGGATGGCGCCGCGCAGGCTGCCGTCCCGGCCGGCCTTCGGGTCGTACTCGACCTGGCCCAGGGTCTCGCCGCTCGGCACGATGTAGAGGCCCTGGATGTTTGTGTAGTACGTCGCCTCGTCCAGGGAGCGCCGGTTGAACATGACGTCGGTGAGGTCGAACCGTTCGCCCTCGGGAGTGTCCCCGTAGACCGGGGTGAGCCAGGCGGAGAGGGAGGCGTCCTGGGGGTCCGCGTCGATCAGGCGGACCGTGTAGCCCATGGCCACCCATGCGCAGGCGAGTTCGACAGACGTCGTCGTCTTGCCCGCGCCGCCCTTCTGGTTGACGCAGACGTACACGCGGTGCTCGCCGGCGAAAGCGGCCGGGAATTCACCGAGCGACGGAGGGACATAGATCTGCGCGCGGAGGTCGCGGTTGTAGTCGAGCTGCTCCAGTGCCGCGTCCAGGTCCGCGGCTCCCAGCAGCTCGTCGACCCGCCACTCTCTGACCACGTCCAGTGGGTCGGTCAACCCGCCCAGTGGCTCCAAGACGGTCATAGGCATGTGTCGCTCCTCATCGTCGATCCCTCTCTGCCTCCCCGAAAGTTCCAGCACAGACCGTATCGGACCTGTTGGGCCCAACAGGTCTGGCGGTTATGCAAGCCCCCGAACGAAGGGCGCGACAGACCAGGCCCCGGATGGACAGGCCGCCCCGAATGAATTGCCCCCGTTGGACCCAACAGGGGCAATGAGCCCGCAGTTCGGCGTCTCCCAGGGAACTCCGAGCGTTCCTGCCCGTCTCCGTTCGGGCGTCCTTGGCGCGTTCTCGGGACCGTTGTCGGTGGTGGTCGATATGGTGCTTGTGTACGGCCCGCGCACGGGCCCAAGCCAGCCTCAGCCCATGACTGGGAGCGATCTGAGGCGAAGGTGCCAGGACCCCCGAGGTCCCAGCGCATCAGTGCGGAGAGCAACACCGAGCTCGTCTTCGACGACGAACAGCCGTATGCCCGCGCCTGTCACCAGTTCTCGCGCGTGCATCGGGTCATGGGTAACCGCTGCACGCCAACGAGGAGAGCTCGTGGTCAAGAAGCACGGGAAGAAACAGCGCGCCCGCCAGAAGTCACGGCGCACCGGAGCCGCGTACGCCGCGGCGGCCGCCGGCACCACACACACGCACTCGCCGCTGCCGGACATGAGCGTCATCCGACTCGTTCCGCACGGGAGCTGGCGGGTCCTCGACCTCGATCTCGCCGCCCGGCTCGTCGCCGCCTGCCGGGTCGGCTGTCAGCCGTGCCAGAAGTCACTGGCC
The DNA here is from genome assembly GCF_005795905.1 of Streptomyces marianii. NCBI lineage: Bacteria > Bacillati > Actinomycetota > Actinomycetes > Kitasatosporales > Streptomycetaceae > Streptomyces > Streptomyces marianii. The sequence goes on along the minus strand of NZ_VAWE01000003.1, from coordinate 43,579 downwards.
AAGAAGATGCTGCCGGATCGGGCGACGCTCGCCGCTCTCGCCGGGGCCGTCTACGGCACGCTCCCCACGTCGGGGATGTTCGCCTCCTCCCCGACTCGGGAGTGGGCGCCGCTGGCCCGCGCCGCAATGAAGGCTGCTTCCGGCGACGAGGCGTTCGCCGCCGTCGAGGCGATGGACGAGGAGGCCGCGGCCGCGCTCCTCGAGGACTCTCTCGACCACTGGGCAATGGGCGACCCGAACCTGGGCGACGCCGTTCAGATGCTCGCCGAGGCGCCGCCGCGACAGAGGCCGGCCGACCCGATGGACGCCTTCCGCGCGGCCGGCATCGAGGTGGTCACGCTGGACGACTTGGACCTGGGCGACGACGTCGACGCCTACCACCTGGCACCGAACTACGGCGTGTTCGTCGGCGAGACGACGACGCCCGAGGGCCAGCCGATGCCGATGCTGACGCTGTACCCGGAGACCGAGGACGCCGGGATCAAGGACCTGGAGCGCCGCACCGACTGGGAGCACTGGGGCCTGCACGGGATGCCGGACATGGACCCGCGCTGGAGGCTACGAGCGAACATCGCCGCTCGCTCCCTGACGGGCCTCGTGCACGTCGATGCCGAGGGGCAGGACGACATCGAGCTGTGGCGCGCATCCGAGTCCGTACGCCTGCCAGCCGAATGGTGGGCACTCCTCGACCGCGTCCAGCACGTCCTGGTCACCGGCCCGGTGAAGACCGCCGACCCGAAAACCCTCGCGGCCGCAGGAGACGCGGGCGAACTCCTCGCCGTCGTCGCCCGCGTCTCCTTCCACTGACCGGCGGCACGGACATGGACACGCTGCTTCTCACCGCGATCGCGCGGCGCGCAGGCGTTGGCCGCGCCGCAGTGGTCAACTGGCGCCGCCGCCACGACGACTTCCCCCAGCCAGTCGGCGGCACCGCCGACCATCCCGAGTTCCGCACCGACGAGGCCGAGGCGTGGCTGCGCAAGCACGGCAAGATCTTGGAGCCCGCGCCCCCAGCCCCGCCGGCCACGCTCACCTTCGCCGACGGCCACACGGCCACCCTGCACAGCCCACACCTACTGGAGCGGGACGACTTCACCGACCTCGGCGGGTACATCGAGCGCGGCCGCGACGTGCCGTGGCCCACCGTCGACATCGCACGGGCCGACGTGCCCGATCACAAGCCCTTCCGCGTGGAGCGCGCGAGCGTCGACATCAGCCACCTGGACTCCCCGCGGTGGCAGTTCCTACTTCTCACATGGCCGGCCGAACGGCGCCAGCCCCTGAACCCCACCACGACCAGCGACTCACCCCACAGCCGAGAGGAGCACCACCAGTGACGGACACCCTCCCGGAGACCACGACCCCGCAGAAGACCCTGTCCGAGGCCCTGGGCGCGACCCGGCTCGCCGGGCTGCTCGCCGAACACACCGGCGAGCCGATCACCCCGGCCGACGTCGAGCAGCTCGTCGCAGATGATCACCTGACCTCATGCGACTCGTACAAGGGCTGGCCGCTCTATGCGACGGCCGACGCGCTCGCCCTGGATGTGGAGCTGGTGCGCAAGATCGTCGCCGACCGCGTGGAGTGGGAGCAGGCGAGCCTGCCCCGCGACGCGGCCGCCGAGCGGATCGGCTGGCACTGGAGCGACATCGCCCGCATGGGCCGCGAGGGCCGTATCACCACCGGGCGCGGGGAGCGGTACCTCATCGCCGACCTGGACAAGCTGGCCGAAGAGGCGGACGGCGAGCAGTACATCACCGCCCAGGCCGCAGCCACCGACGTGCTGGAGATCCGGCCCACCGACTTCAAGTACGTCGAAGCCGCCGGCTGGATCGAGCCCGCTGACACCTACAAGCGCGCGGTCGGCCGCCACCGCACCGTCACCGTCGCCCTGTACCGGCTCGGCGATGTCCGCGCCCTCCTCGACATGCCCGGGGTCGACTGGGAGGCCGCCCGCGGCCTGGCCAAGGGAGCTCCTTCTCCCCTGCGGGAGTACGCCAAGCTCGCCCCGACCCGGGCCGCCGTCGTCCGCGGCTTCGCGCAGGCCCTGGCCGACCGCCACGGTGTGACCGTGTGGGCCTGGAACTCGCCGTACTCCGGCAGCTGGGAGCTGGATTGGGAGCGCATCGACGGCGGCCCCACCAAGGAGACCGTGCGCCAAGAGCTGACCGACAATCCGGCCGCCGGATCGTACGCCGCCGAGATCACGCTCTGCCCGACATGGGGCCGGATCACCCGCAAGGCTCGGACGCTGCTGCAACCGGACGCCGCGGTCATCCTCGACACGGAGACGACCGACCTGTACGGGCAGACCGTCGAGATCGCCGTCATCGACACCGCCACCGGCCGGAAACTGATGGACACCTTGGTGAAGCCCACCACGAAGATCACCCCGGGCGCCCACTGGGTACACGGCATCTCCGACGACGACGTCGCCGACGCACGACCGTGGGAGAAGATCCTCCCCAGGCTCCGGAAGGTCACCAAGGACCGGATCATCTGTGCGTACAACGCGGAGTTCGACAGGTCCGTCGTCCTCGGGGACACCCACCGGGCGGGGAAGAAGCCGCTGCACCTGGAGCCCTGGGACAACTGGTTCTGTCTGATGGACGCGTACGCGAAATGGGTCGGCTCCAACCGGTGGCTGCGTCTTGGCGGCGGACACCGCGCCGCCGGCGACTGCGAAACCGCCCGTGACGTGTTGATCAGGATGTCCAAGGGGCGGGGCAGCTCCTTCACCCCCCGGCCGCCCGCGCCCGGCGATCCGGTTCCCGGTCCCCCCGCCGGTACGGTCCTCGCCTCGCCCGCCGTACCGGACGCATGACATACCCGCCGAGCGACCCGTTCACAGAGTCCCAGACGGGCCTCTGTTGGATCCATTAGTACTAACAGGTCTAACAGGGGTCCGGTCCCTTGCCCTGCCGTCAGTGGGCCGTGCGGCCAGCACCAGCCCTGAGGCCCGCCCAGGAAGTCTCGGCGACGCCCATGCCTGGGCCAGCGCACAGAGACAGGACTCCCAGCCCAAGTCCGTTCGTCGAGGCTGACCGAAACTGGGATTCAAAAACCGATAGCTAGGCTAAGCGATTCGTTTAGCCTTGGGTGATGGCCCTTCCCTGGACGCGGACCAACCGCCCCCTTGCTGACGCTTACTCCGGCGCCGACATCGCCCGGCTGACCGGCCTCACCCGCGGTCGGGTGTCCCAACTGCGCAACGCCGGCGAGTCCGATGCCCTCCCTGAGCCCGATGCCCCAGACAGCACCGAGACACGGCCCTTGTGGCGTGGCGACACTGTGGCACGCTGGTGTGCCCGTACCGGCCGACGCCTTCCGCCTCGCACCGCGTCATGGCTGCTGCCGGGTCCAGACGGCCCGCATCTGCGCCGCGAAGAACAGCGGACGCTGCAACTGCGCCAGGAAGACGCGCTCCTGGACCCTGACCTGCGGCGCTCGCCGATCGACGTCCATGTGGCCCGCTACACCGCCCCCGGCGGGCACAGCTCCTCTGTGTGGGTGGCCACGGTGCTCGCCCCTGGCGAGATGCGCCGACTGCTCGGCTGGCCTCACAGCTGGCCCCATGGAAGCCCGCTTGACCACCTGGTGCACGAGATCCTCACCGGGATCGAACCCGACTTCCTGTCGGGCACCGACCTGCTGGGCACGCTGGTTCTGCTCCCCACTCGCTCTGAACCCGAGTACAGCTCTCTGTCCGGGGACGTGCGCATGCTCGAGCTGTATGAAGCCGACGCCAACAACCGCGCCGAGGATGCCCTACACGGCCGCCTCCGCCAGGTGCGGCCTTCCGACAACGAGCTCAAGGACCTGGCCCAGGCCCTGGGGCACCGGCTGCCGTGGTGGCCCCCCGGCTGCGCCACGCCGGCCCTCGTCTCCAGCTGGGCACCGGACGCCCCGCGGCTACCGGAGCACGTGCCGCCGCCCTTGGCAGAGGCGCAGGCCTTCCTCCGTCGTTGCGAAAGCACTGCCGACAAGCTGGAGGGCACCTTGCGCGACTCCGTGTTGGAGCTGGGCAAGTCCCGGTGGGACAGCGCCACCTCGGGATGGCGCCGGGGAGGCTTCCCTGACCATGGCGCGCTGCCCAAGGACTGCGATCCCGCCATCTGGCAGGTCGCCGTCGAGTTCAACCTGCCGCCCGTTCCCACGACGAACGGTGATTTCTGGGAGGGGCTGGAGTGGGTCATGGACCACGCTCCGTCCCAACGCCTGGCAGCCGACGCACTGCGCACCTTCGGAGACCCCGCCAGCGCCGGGACCGTACTCGTCGACACCAAGCGGCTGCCGCACCCGGTGCGTTCGCTGTTCACCGACCGCGTCATCCCCGCCGAGACGACGGGCAGCTACCGCGCGCAGCGCGTCCTGGATGCGCTTGACGCCCACCCGAATGCGACTGCCGGATCCGTCCTGGGCACCTGGCCGACGCTGACCGGTCCGGCTTGGTGCGCAACCTCGCCCGACACCGGGCTCGCCGCCGTGCATGTACCGCGCACCATGCCCGCACCCGCCCCCTCAGCCGGAGCACCGCTGGAGATCGTGCTGCTGCGCACCGAGTCCGTTGGCGACTACGGGCAACCAGCCCCGGCCGTCGGCTTCGTCATCACCGACCAGGACCGGGTGCTTCTCCTGCCATCCCAGGGCCCGGCGGAGAAACTGGCGGCAGCGATCGAGCACGCCGTGTGGCATCCCGGGGTGCCAACTCACGTCGTAGGTCTGGCGCCGAGCTCCAGCGAACCCCTCGTAGCCGCGGTGGAGGCGCTGCTCGAAACGGGTTCGCGCATCACACCGTGGGAGCAGCTGACGGCGCTGGTGGGCCCGCATCCAAGTGTCGGGGACTGCATGTACTGCCGCCGAGACGACGTCACAGCTGTCGACGACCAGCCGAACGAAGAGGCCCAGGGCAGCGTCTGAAGGGGCGGTCGTCGCGCGCCTCTGGCCACATCGGCTGTCCGGCGACGATGCCGTAGGCGGGCCCCGTGACCAGCGCGTTCGAGACATTCCACGGCGGCGCTGGCCGCCGACTACTTGTCTGCGGCGCCTTCTGGTGGCTGGCCAATCGCGCTCTGTTGCCGGTCCGCAAGGTGCGGCAGGCTGAGACCGCGTCAGAAGATCAACGGGAGGGAACGGCATGGCCTACGAGGACCGCACGTACCACGGTGTCCAGCACGGCCCGGAGAGCGACCGGGGCGACGGGGAAGAGTGGCAGCCCGCCCGACTGTTTGTCGAGAAGCCCGAGTTCGGCCCCACCGAGCGGCAGTACGGGGTGACGGTGCTGCGCGAGCTGAGCGAGCCGGAGGCCGGCGGCTTCGGCTGGGGCTACAACGGCGGCGGCACCAGCGCGGCGGCCGCGGCGATCCTCGCCGACGCGCTCGACCTCGGCGACCCGGACAAGTGCGGTATCGGCTACGCCAGCTACACCGAGGACCAGGTGCTCGCCGATCTGCGGGAGGACTTCTGCGACGACGTCCTTTCCCAGCTCTGTGACCAATGGCGTCTTCGCCGCGGCGTCGTCCTGCGCTGGTCGCTGGCCTGGTACCTGCAGCGCGGGATCGACGAGTTGCCCGCCGCCCTGCGGGCGCTCCCGCCGCTCCAGAGCCAGATCTGACCGATGGGCTCGCCGAACAAGGCGCGGCCGGGCGGATCCCTGTGGGCCCGCCTGGTCGACGCCTTCCACGGACGGGACACCGCGGCGAAGGCGCCGGACATCCGTCCGAACAGCCTGGAATGGCGGGTCGACCCCGACACCGAGACCTGGTGGCACATTCCGCCCGGCAGCCCGGCCGGAATGCAGGAGATCCAGGCGTGCGCACCGGACGGGTACGACTTCGCCCGCCTGGTCTGGCAAGCCTGCGAAGTCTGCCGCCTCGGGCTGATCGTGAAGATCAGGGTCACCGGACCGTGGCAGCGCCACGGGTACGGCACCCGTATGGTGCGCTTCGCCCTGCGCGACCGTGACGGGTACGACTGGACCACGACGCAGCAGTCGGAGGACGCTCGGGCGTTCTTCCCGGCTCTCACCGAGTCGACGGGCGTCGCGTTCCCCCGGCACGCCCATCTGTGCGAGCACATGCGAGCTCGAGGGCCTCGGCGCTCCCAGCCCGGGCTGCGGCTCACCCCGCCGCGCTGACCCACCGGACGCACGTCAGCCCCGGTCAGACCTGTTGGTTCCAATAGGTCTGACCGGGGCTGAACTGTGCTGGGTCAGATGCGACGGGTCACAGGCCGATCCCGACGAGCGGGCTGTTCTTCACGCGGTCGACGTCGTCCATGTACCGGGCCAGGACGCGGGAGCCGTCGACCCATCCGCCCGCGCGGGCGATCTCCAGCGGATCGTGCCCGGCGGCGCGGGCGGCGGTGGCGAAGCCGCGGCGCAGGGAGTGCCCGGACCAGTCGCCGGACAGGTCGGCGGCGTCGGCCAAGCGCTCGATGACCTCGGCGGCGGCCTCGGCGGTCATGCGTCCGGCCGGGTCGCCGATCGGGCGGCCGCCCCGGGTGAGCGGCGGGGCGAGGCGGTCCCAGCGGTCAACGCGGAGGAACAGCGGACCGTCGGCACGTCCGGCACCGGCGAGAGCGGCGAGGTGGGTGCGCAGGGCGCGGACCGGGCAGGTGGCCGGGTCGGTGCCGTACAGGATCGCGTTCGTGGTGTGCTTGCGGACCTTCTTGCGGTACACGGTCACGTCGTAGCCGTGCTCCGCCTCGGCGACGTCGGCGAAATCGAGGGCGACCAGCTCGGAGACGCGGGCGGCGGTGGCGAAGCCGATCAGCACCAGGGCGGCGTTGCGCTGCCCGGCGAGGGTGGTCCGGTCGGTGCCGGCGAGCATGGCGCGGATCTGCGGCGGCAGGGCCGCGGTCGCCTGCCGGGCCTGTGCGGCCTCCGCCTTCTCCTCCGCGAGCCGGTCGCGGTAGGCGTTGAGGACGGCGCGGGCGCCGCGCATGTTCGGCTTGGGGTGTCCCTGCTCCAGATGCCAGGTGGTCACGGCGGACATGGCGCGCTCGATGGTCGACGGCCCGGCGGGGCGGTTCGTGCGGGGCCGGGATGTGACGGTCAGGTGCCGCACCCACTCCGCCATCGTCTCGGCGGACGCGGGGACGGTCGCCCGGCCCTCCGTCGCGCACCAGGCGGTGAACGCCTCGCGGTCGGCGCCGTACGCGCGGCGGGTGGAGTCGGCGACGCTCGCCTCGATGGCGGCGACGGTCTCGGGGGAGAGATGCCGGTCCCGGTCCGTGTGGACGACCACCTCAGCGCCGGCCGTCTCGTCGTCCACCAGCTCCCCGTCGACGACGTCGGCAGCCGCCGGGACGGCCAACAGACGGGCTTCGCTCACGTGATCCCCCCTCATTTCTGGCTCTTGAGAAGAAACATTATCAAGAGCCAATAGTGCCCGAGGAACTGTTGTCCTCGAGTCGCGACAACGCCGCCGGAGCCCGATTCGCAGACTGCGAATCGGCGTGGACGCCGGTCGTCGGCCCGTCGGCGGTGGACGCCGCCGACGGGGCTCCGAGAGGCGGGGGTCGGACTCACCGATCCCGCGGGGCGTCCGGCAGGAGGTAGCTCAGGACCCCCATGCCGAGGCCGGCTATGCCCAGGAAGGCGACGCCTCCGGTGCCGACGGCCGCGAGCGGCGTAGTGCCGAGGGCGAAGACGACGATCCCGCTTCCGAGGGCCAGCACCGAGGCCAGCAGCAGGACGACGGTGACGCCCGTGATCTTGACGGTCAAGGAATTCCCTCCGTGTACGAAGGGGTGGCCAGTCCGATGCCCTCGCGGCAGCCGAGCCCGACCACCCCTGTTGGCAACGTGACAACAGATGTGATCAACACGAGCGCGGCCGACTCGCACTCGAAAGGCGCTGGCTGCCTGCTGTCTTCGCTCCGTACGAACCTGTACGGCTGCCCTCGGACCCACAGGGAAACTCCTGGCGCACTCCCCCTCATGTCGGCGGGGAATCACCGACAAGTCTACGCTCTGGCACTGCCGTTCAGCGGTCTCATATGCGCACCGCCGCAGAGGTGACCGACGTCAGCGTGCCCCGCCGGCGGTCACCTCTGCGGGCCATCGGGGCGCAATCCCCCGCGGCGGGCGGGTGGGCTGCGGCAGCATCGCGCACATGGCCAGGACCCGGAAGACGCGCGGGCCCGTCGCGGCCGCCGCGCCGTTGCGGAAGACGCCGACGGCCGGGAGGGGGACGGACTCGGCCGAACTGCTGCATGAGCTCGCCGCGGTCTACGCCGCGGTGGGCGCCCGAGGCATGCCGGACAATCTGCTCGGCGCGCTGCAGTACGCCGAGCGCCACCAGGCCCGGGTTGCCGACCCGAAGTCCGGCCTACCGGCAGAGGCGGCCCGGAATGCGGCGCTGACGCGGGTGCGGCTGTGGGAACACCTGCGCCAGCAGACTCTCGAACTGGTCGACCGGCACCAGGTGCGCGCCGTCAACGCGGCACGGACCGCCGGGGCGGAGTGGGCCGACCTGGCCGAGCCGCTGGCCGTGGGCGCCGCCTCCAGCGCGGTCACCAAGGCCAAGCGGATGCGCTCGGTCGACCTGCGCGACGAGGCCGGGCGTCGGTTGCGTCGCACTCCGGAGGCGGTCGACGCCGTGCTCGCGCGACAGGCGGAGCAGACGGCGTCCGCGCTGCGCCGGGAGGCGGCCGAGCAGCGCCGCCACGCCCTGGTGACCCGCGTCGCCACGAACCTGCTGGCGCACCGCACGGAGCTGTCCGCGGACGAAGAGGTGGCCTACTGGCTCGACCAGACGGCGACGGTGCTGGCCGACTGCCGCACTACCACCCAGGTGGTCTCCCTCGCCACGTATGTGGAGGCGGCCCTGCGCCATCTGCAGCGCCACGAGCAGCGCACGGGCGAGCCGGCCGCCGTGACCGCGGGCGCCGTGGCGGCGTACGAGGCTGCCCGCGTATTGGCTCAGGGCGGAGGGACCGTTCCGGACTGACCGGCAACTGCCGGAGCTCCCGGCGGCCGCCCCCTCCTTGAGAGGGGGCCGCGATCCGCCCCGTAGATCCGCGATCGGGTTGACGGGCCTTTCATGTCCGCAGGATGTCGAGGCCGAACTGGTGCAGCAGCCCCTCGGCAAGGTCGGTGGCACCCGCGATGAGCGCTTGATCGTCGGCGAAGGGCGCCAGGTCGCTGTGGGCCGGCTGCACGGTGCGCGGCTGCCGTGCCCACTCGGCTATCTCCGGGCGCCCGAGGCCGGGGTCGAGGATGACAGGGGCGAAGCGGGATCCGGGGTCGGGCTGGGTCTGTAGGACTGCCCGCAGCTCGACGGGAGTGTCTGCGCGCAGCGCAAGGCGGTGCTCGTGGACAAGGGCAATAGTCTCGAAGGCCGCGCTGATGAGCACCGGCGAGGACACAGGCAGCGGAACTGCTGGGTAGTCGGGCGGCAGGGCGTGGTGGGAGAGGTCGACAGCGGTGACGACAGTGCCGTCGTGATGCAGCTCCACCAGCACGCCACGCCAGCGGTTGGCCCGGGCCGGAACGAGCATGTTCGTGTCCACCCAGCGCCGCAGACCCTTGCGCGGGTTGTTGTCGAGGAGCTCGGGGAAGAGCTGCGGCCCCAGCAGCCTCCGCATCGGGATAGCGCTGACGAGCAAGCCCTCCGCGCGCCTCGCACTTCGGGACACGACGTCCCGCGCCTCAGACCGCGAGAGCGCGGGGACCATTCGGGGAATGGGACGCGTGGGCCGCGCGGCGACGACCAGCCACGCGGCCTGGGCTTCCGACTCGCCGAGGACGAGGTCGGTGGTGTGCTGGACGTGCTGTTCCAGGGCGGCTTCGGCAGCGTCCTGACGGGCGAAGCGGTCCCGGTAGGCGAGCGCGATCTGGTGCTCGGCCATGTAGTCGGTGTCGTCACGGTGCCGGAAGGGCGCGTTGAAGGTGGTCTTGTCCTTATCCTTCTGCTGCCATCCGTACAGGAAGTGCGGTGCCATCTCGCTGGCCGGGATGTCGACGACCAGGATGTCCTTGCCGCTGCCGTCGGTCGCCGGCAGCTTGACGTAGCTCACCCCGCTCACGGTGGGCTGCAGATGGACGCGCAACCACTGGCCCAGCTGCTTGTCGTTGACCTTGTCCAGGTCGATGCCGACCATGTCGAGGGTGTCGCTGACTCCGTAGACGAGCAGGCCGCCGCGGGTGTTGGCCATTGCGGCAACGTCCTTGGCGAACTCGTTCCACTGACCCGGAACCGGCGAGGCGGCCGGAAGGCCCTCCTTCCAGTCCAGGTCGTCGCTCTCGCCGAGCTTGCGCCGCACGGCCTCGGCGACCATCTCGTACGTCACCGGCCCCGGTGGGTGGCCGAGGTACTCGTGCAGCCGGGTCCATGAGCGTGCCATCTGAGCAGCCTAGATGCCGGACGGGCGGGCACGCCCCGGGATTCCGGCGCGCAGTCGCATCGTCGCCCTGACTTCGTGAACATCTCTGCACGCCTAGATCGCGCCGTGAGCTTCCACGCCCTGTCAGACACCGGTTGCCCCTGTTGGGTCCAACGGGGGCAACCGGTGTCGACGGTGGAAGTCAGCCCGGCATCAGCTGATGGTCTGCAGGTCGCTGCGGGCCTGCAGGTAGAGGCTGCTGGTGGGGGAGGCCGGGTCGTACAGGGCGGTCATGTAGCCCCAGGTGGCGCTGAGCGCGGTCCGTGCGGCGGGCGGCAGTTGCGGGTCGGTGGCGATGCGTTCGCGGGCCTGGGAGTGAAGGTCGGTGATGAGGCCCGTGCAATGGCGGGCGGCGCCGGAGGCCTCGATGATGCCGACGATGGCGACCAGGTCGTCGTCGGTGCCGTCGAGGTAGGCGAGCAGTCGGCGCCTCTTGACGCCGGACAGGCGGTCGAGGGCGGCACGGACGAGGACGGTGCGGCGGCGCCGGGCGAGGTCGGAGGTGTTGGCCAGAGTCAGCGTCTCGGTCGTGTCGGCATCGTCGGCCAGGACGCGCGCGAGCTCGGTGTATCCGGCGAGGTCGTTCTGCACCTGGAAGCCCTGGCACAGCGGGATGCCGGCCTGCGTGATGCGGTGGAGGGCGTCGTCGTCGAGGCCGGCCAGCGCGGCGGCGAGCTGGATGGAGCACAGCAGGTAGGGGGCGAACTGTCCGGCGTGGATGCGCAGGATATCCGCCTCGCTGACCGCCTCGGGGTCCTGGCGGACGTCGAGGTGGAGCTGTTCGGTCTGCCCGGCTGCGACGTGCGCGGTGGTGTGCTGGAACAGCTCGGCGAGCCGCGCGCGGAGCGGGGAGGGGAGGCTGGTCTGGAGGATCGGCAGGGGGGCGAGTCCGGCGAGGATGTCGCCGGCGAACAGCGCGGCGCTGGACGCTTCGGCCGTGCCGAAGGCAGCGGTAAGGGCGTGGTGGGCGGTCGGGTGTCCGCCGCGGGTGGTGTCGCCGTCGACGATGTCGTCGTGGAGGAGGATCGCGCCGTGCCGGATCTCCAGTGCTGCGGCGATCGTGGTGAGGTCGTCAGGGTGGATGTCGGTGTCGGCGGACAGAGTGTGGGCGGCGTGGAGGAACGCCATGCCGAGCAGCCGTTTGCTCGGCCGGATCAGGTAGGCGGCGGCCGCGTCGTGTACCTGCGGCGTGCTGGCTCGCGCGGTGGCCTGGCGCAGGTCGGTGTCGGCGAAGCGGGCGAGGGCTTCTTCGAGCTGCTGCTGCCAGTAGATGAGCTGCTCGTCAGTCGGTACGGGCATGGCGTTCCTCCATGGGATCAGGTGGTCGGGTCGGGCCAGGGGACGTCGGTCTCCACGGGCGCGGTGTAGTCGATGCCGGGCACGGCGAAGCCGTAGAGCCGCTGTACTTCGGCGTGGAACCAGTCGAGGTCGGCGAGTTGGCCGATGGTGTCGGTGGTGGCCTTCTTCCACCGCTCGGCAACGTGGGCCTGCACGGAGTCGGTGAGCTCCCAGGTGTCCAGGCGTACGCGGCCCTCGTCGTCGAGGGTCAGGGGGTGGGCGCCGGTGAGTTGGTCCCAGAGCTTGGCCAGCTGCGCGATCGGCGGGACCAGGGCCTGGCCGAGGACGCCGCGCAGCAGGCCGACGTAGAGGGCGATGCCGGGGATGGCGGTGGAGGACTGGGTGACGGCCGCGCCGTTGACCGAGGTCACCGCCCGGCCGCCGACCAGCTTGCCCAGGCGCTCGTCCAACGTCCGTGCGGTGGCTTCCAGGTGGGCCTTGGCGGCGCCGATGGTGCCCTGCCGGTAGATCGCGGCGGTGAGCGGCGAGCCGATGTACGAGAGCGCGGCGGTGGAGAAGCCGTCGGCAAGCAGGCCGCGGTCGGCGAGATGATCGATCCAGCGCTCCCAGTCCGTCCCGCCCATCACGGCCACGGTCTGGTCGATGTCGTCGCCCTCGGCCGGCTGCGTTTCGACCTCCTTGACCTCCGGCGCGCCCTGGTCGTCGAAGACGAGGGTCTTCGTCCGGTAGGGCTCGCCGATCGGCTTGAGCACGGAGGCGTACGTGGTGCCGGTGTCCGGGTCGGTGCGGCGCGGGGCGGCGACCGAGTAGATGAGGTAGTCCAGGCGGCCGCCGAACCGCTCGGCGAGGAGGTCGGCGACCTGGTCCTTCGTGGAGTTGCTGAAGGCGTCGCCGTTGAGGAAGACCATGTCCCGGCTGTGGGCGCGGGCGAGCCCGGCGGTAGCGGCGGTCCGGTACCAGCCGGCCGTGCCGGTGCGCCGCTCGGTGGGCGCCTTCTCGAAGCACACGCCGATGCCGCGGATCCCCGCGCGGGCGAGCCCGGCGATCGTGGCCGCGAGTCCGTACCCGGCGGAGGAGCCGATGACCAACGCCACCGGCCCGTCCCCGCCCGGGGCGGACGGCGGTGCCGGCACCGCCTGCCACATGTCTTCGACGAGCCGTTCACAGCCTGCCGGGTGGGAGTCGAGGAAGAGGAACCCGCGACTACGGGGGTTGATGACGCGTTCGCTCACGAGGGAGTCCTTCGGGTCGGCTCGGATGAGGACGCGGCCGCCACGAGAGGGGCCACCGCATCCTGCAAGTCTGCGACCGTTCGGATACGCGCAGTGACTTCATCCGGCACAGAGATCACGAGTCGACTTTGGAGGGTCACCACCAGCTCGAGCAGAGACAGGCTGTCTACGCCCAGGTCCCGCTCCAGCTCCGCCTCACGGCGCGCGCACTCCTCGCGGGGCCGGCCGGTTACCCACACCAGCGCCTCGACGGCGATCGCGGCCGTGTTGATCCCGCTCACGACCCGCTCCCCGACGTCGCACCGTTCGTACGGGCCAGCAGCGCGGCGGGCGGGATCACCCTCGGGGTGCGGTGACCAGTGGTGCTGCCGGACTTCTCGTCGAACTGGTCGATCAGCAGGGCGCACGAGTCGCAGAACGAGGTGCAGGTCGTGTTCTCGGTAAAGTCCCGCGGTACCACATCGTGCAGAGCCTTCAGGCCGCCGCCGGCGCGCACCCGCTGTACGTACGGGGAGGCGGCCGTGCGGGCGATCACATCGATGGCCCGCTCGCGCAGCAGATTCCCGAACGCCAGCTTCTCCGGCACGTTGAACGCGGCGCAGGTATACCAGTCGCCGTCGTTCTTCAGCAGCGAGGTGGGCAGCACGTACGCGCCGACGGTCGGGGCGAAGCAGTCGAAGCAGTGATCCATCCACTTCGCTACCGGCGTGTGCCCGGGCCGGTGGACCGGCGCCTGGCCCTCAAGGCGTTCGTTGGCGAGGTAGACCCTCATCGTGGAGTGCACCCGATCGTGCGGGAACTGACCGTACGCCGACTCGTAGATGGCGATCAGGTCGTCGACCTTGTGCCGGCGGGTGGCCGGGTCGGCGAGCGAGGAGACCGCGACGTTGAGTTCGCGCTCGCTGTAGTGGGTCACGGCGTGGTGCAGGATCCGGGTGACCGACTCCAGCGGGGTGGTCTGCTCGCCGATCGACAGCATCAGCAGCGGTACGAACAGCTTCCCGTCCAGGAAGCCGGCCTTCTCCAGCCGCTCGAACACCCGCGGGCACCGCGCCACGGTCCCCCAGGAACCGTTGGTGGTGAGCTTGGAGATGTCGATGTGCTGTTCGCGGGCGCCCTCGATCAGCTTCAGCAGGGCGCGCCAGGCGGTGAACGGCTCCCCGCCCGTGATCGCGATCGAGGGGAGGCCGATCGAGGCGAACTGCTGCAGCAGGAACCGGATCTGCCCGTCGCTCAGAGTGCGGCCCTCCACGAGCGGGAGCGCCCCCATCCCACACGATGGGCAGCTGTCGTCGCACTTCGTCGTCAGCTCCAGCTCGATCCGCATCGGCAGATACGCCGATGCGGGATCCAGTCCGGCCTGCGTCCACCGGGCCCGGACGCGCTCGAACACGTCCGCCGACTTCGCGGCGTACTTGCCGCGGAACGGCTCGACGGGGCCCGCGCCCTCGACGAACAGATAGGACCCTTCCTTGATCACGACACGCTCCTTCACCCCGGCTCACGGCCAGGTGGCGGGACAACGGAGAGGAACGACACCTGCATTGGCGCCGAGCCCAGCGTCTCTACGAGCCGGGGTGCGCGTCTGTATGCCCGGTGTATGCCCGCCGCCGGTGCACGGCGGGCGGGCTTGCCGTGCACCGCGGCGGAGCGGGAACGTTGGGCACAAGGCGGTCGGCGGACGAGAACTCGGGAGTCGGGGATGGGTGTGGACGGGGCGCAGCGGCACCCGCTCACGCACGTCCGCGAGCAGCGGGGCTGGAGCATGGAGGGCCTGGCCCGTCTCCTCGCCCTGGCGGCCGCCCGCCGGGGCATGCTGAAGCAACCCGGCCGGGATCGCGTCTACAAGTGGGAGCACCAGCTGGCGACTCCAGGGGACGACTATCAGATGCTCCTGGCCGACGTCCTCGACATCGGCCAGGACGAGGTCGCCCGGCTCGGCTGGCCTTGGTGGCTGCCCGCCTTCGACGCCCCGCACCCCTTCACCGCCAGCGGCACCCATGCCGCCCTCACGGAGGTTCTCGTGGCCCTGGACCACCCCGACCGCCGCGGCTTCCTCGCCCTGACCACCGGCGCACTGGCCGGGCTCGCCGCCGACTGGGCCACCATCGAACCCGAGCGCCTCACCGGAGCCCTCGCCGGCCGCCGCGTCGACAAGACCTTGCTCGCCTGGCTGGAGATCCAGACCATCGAGTTACGCGCGCTCACCAACACCTCAGCGCCGGAATGCACCACGCTCGTCCACGCCCTTTTGAGGACCAGCATTCAGCTGATCCGCACCGGCGTGTACGACGAACCGACCGGCCGCCGCCTGCTGCAGGTCGCCGCATCCGCCGCTCAGTGCGCCGGATGGTTGCACTTCGACCAGGGCGAGCACGGAGCCTGCCAGCGCCACTGGAGGACCGCTCTCCACGCCGCCCACACCGCGGACGATCGCGACCAGGGCGCCGGGGTACTGTCCGATCTGGCGTACGCCGCCACCTGGCTGAACGAGCCGCGCATCGCTGTCGAGATCCTCGAACACGCCGCCACGCGTACACACGCTCCGGCCGCTCGCTCCCTCCTTGACCTGCGCCGAGGCCGAGCGCTGGCCGCCCTCGGCGACCACCACGCCACCAGTCGCGCCCTCGCCTCAGCCGAGCACCATCTGGACCGTGCCCGTCCCGGATCCACCCCGGCCTGGGTGTCCTGGATGTCGCCCGCGGACCTCGCCGTCGACGCCGGCCGCTGCTGGCTCGACCTCAACAAGCCGCAGCGCGCCGACACCACGCTCGCCGAGGGCCTCAGCCTCCTTGACCCGGCTCGTGAGCGGACCCGCTCCGTCGTTCTCGCCTACCGGGCGGAAGGAGCACTCGCCCGCCGCGACCTCGATGCAGCTGCAGCCGATGCCCGAGAAGCCTTCGACACCGCCCAAGCCACCCAGGCCACCCGCTGCATCAACCTCGTCGGCACGACCCTCGACGGCTTCTCCCGACACCGCTCCCACCCAACTGTTGCCAGCCTCTACGCCCACGCCGGTCGCTGACCGAAGGACGGTCGTGTCGGCCCCTACGCTGCCGCCCGACGGCCGAGATTAACGGTGCCCCGAGCGAGGATCTCGGCGGGTCCGGTGAGTTCCATCGCGCCGTCGGCAAGCACCGCTATGCGCAGTCGTCCGCCGGGGAGGTCCACGGTGTAGTGGGCGGCGGCTGATTGCCTGCCCCAGCTCAGGGCGGCGGCGACCGCGGCGCAGGCTCCGGTACCGCAGGCTCGGGTTTCTCCGACGCCGCGTTCGTACACGCGCAGGGCAAGGTGGGCCGGTCCGCAGGGGATGACGAATTCCACGGTGACGCCGTGGGGGTAGGCCCCGGCCGGATCCACGATGGGGGCGATCCGGAGGTCTCCGGCATGGGCGAGGTCGTCGACGAAGACGACAGCGTGTGGGTTACCCATATCGACGTGCAGAGCTGGCCACCGGCGCTCGGCGACGGTGACGTCGATGCCATCGGGGCCGGGTAGTCGGGGACGGCCCATGCCCACGGTCACCTCGCCCTGGAAGTCGGGGCTGCGGTGGGGGACGCGGACCTGGCGGGTGCCGGCGCGGGTTGCGATGGTCAGAGTGCCGGGCGGGGTGAGGCCAGTGTCAACGAGATAGCGGGCCATCACGCGAAGACCGTTGCCGCACATCGCACCGAGGGAGCCGTCGGCGTTGCGGTAGTCCATGAACCACTCGGCCTCCTCCGCGGAGGCTTCCGGGGTGGCGGTGCAGCGCACCGCCCGCAGGACGCCGTCGGCGCCGATGCCCGCACGCCGATCGCACAGGCGCACCACCTCGGCGGCAGGCAGGTCGAGACGCCCGTCGGGGTCGGGCAGGACGAGGAAGTCGTTCTCGGCGCCGTGCCCCTTGGCGAAGGGAACCTCGGTGCGGTGCATGGATCGGGCGGTCATGGGCGGGAGCTCTCTCCAAACTCGAAGCGCAGCCAGGCGACCTGGCCGGTGTGGGTGTCGGTCAGGCCGAAGGTGGTGCCCAGGTCGAGGACGGCGAGCAGTTGTTGCCAGTGGCGCAGGAGCCTCGCGGTCACGTCGGTCTCGATGCGGACCGCGCCGGATTCCTCGACGACGCGGGGCCTGGTGCCGCTCAGGGCGGTGAGCTGCGAGGTGGCGTAGCCGATCGCGGCCCTCTGGCGGTCGTAGCCCACGGCACCCACATTCGATCAACCGACTGTCACGCAGCGCGTTGTTAGTTAACTAGCTTCTGGCTAGTGAACTAGCTTGTCAATGCGTACAGGTCAGCGGCAACGCGGGCGAGGAGAGGCATGGCTGACGGCAGCTCAGAGCGCAGTGCCCCGTACCTGCGGGTGGCGGCAGCACTCCGCGGCCGTATCGCCGACGGCACCCTGACCCCCGGCGACCGACTGCCCTCGCGCGGGGAACTCGGGCGCGAGTTCGGCGTGGGGGAGAACGTCATCCGGCGCGCCCAGGAGCTCCTCATTGATGAGGGCGCCCTGGAGGGCCGGGCCGGCTCAGGCACCTACGTCCGCGCGCCCATCGAACGCCGCACCCTGCTGCGCACCCCCCGGGGCCAGGGCGGCCGCTCCCCGGCTCCGGCGGGCTTCACCGGCACGTGGGAATCCGACAGCACGGCCAAGGTCGCGGCTCCGCCGGCGATCGCGGCCCGCCTGGCGCTAGAGCCGGGCGCGCTATGTGTCCGTACCGTCTACGAGTTCCTGGCCGACCGCCAGCCGGCGCTGTTGGCCACCAGCTGGGAGCCGATGGCCATCACCGGCGGAACCGTGGTCGTGCTGCCCGAAGGTGGTCCGCTCGCCGGGCACGGAGTCGTGGCGCGGATGGCCCACCTCGGGGTCACCGTCGCCCGCGTGGTGGAGAAGCCCCGGCCGGTCCACGTCGACCGCGAGCAGGCCCAGATGCTGGGGATCGCGGCTGGAGCACAGGCCACGCTGATCGAACGCACGCACTACGACGCCAGCGGAAGACCGGTGGAGACCGCCGACATCCTGATCCCGGCCGACCGCTGGGACATCGCTTACGACATCACCCTGCCCGTAGCCGACATCTGACGCCCCGGGCTCGCCCCGGGGCTCATGAAACCGAACGGCCCGGCCGTTCGAGGGGGAGGACCTCATGCCTGACCAGCGCCGCGACACGGTCGCCAGGATCACGGATGCACTGGGGTCGCCCGCGCTCGGCGCGTTAGTCGGCATCGCCGGTCTCGTCGTCCCCGTGATCGGGTGGGTGGGCCAGCACGTCAACCTCAAGCTGCTCCTGCTCGTGCAGAGCGCGCTGATACTCCTGCTCGTCGCCGGCCACGTGTGGGTGCGCAAGGCGTACATCCATCTGCGCAGGGCCAATAGCCTCAAGACCATGGACGACGCCCAGTACTACGACCTGGTCCGCTCCCACCTCGAACGCGAGCTCATCTCCGACTACGGCGAGATCGCCGACGGCCACCTGCGTGTCTACGCGAGCGAAGTCCCCCGCCTGTCGGCCCTGCTGGTCAAGACCATCCTCGAGGCGCAGTCGGAGCCGCAGCGCATTCTCGCGGCCGACCTGACCACCAACCCCTCCCTGCTGACCCAGCGCCGCGAGTACCTGGCCGCGAACAGGCGCTTCACCGAGAACGGCGGCCGTATCGACCGGCTGTTCATCGCGTACCACGACGACCTGGTCAAGGAAGACTTCGCCCGATCCCTGCTGGAGCTCATCGGGCAGCACCGCGACATCGGCGTTACCTGTGGGCTCGCCGTCCGGGACCGGCTGCGCGCCGACCAGGCCGTAGACGTCGTCATCTTCGCAGGCGCCGCGGTCCTGGTCGAGGAAGAGCAGGGTGATGCCGACTACAACCGGGGTCGAAGCAGCGTGTACTTCAAGGGCACCGAGCGCTGGACCGGCCGCTTCGAATCGGTCTGGGGCCACGGCGCCGACTCGGCGCCCCGCATCCTGCAGGCCTACGAAGCCGCCGCTCGGCCCATGCTCGACGCCGGCACCTGGGACGACACCCGCGCCGCCCGCGCCGTCGACACCCTGTAGACCACAGCGCCCAATCCCGCCCACGCGGCCCTCGTCTTCGGACGGGGGCCGCTCGCATGTGCGCAAACACCCCGTAAGGTTAGTTAACTAGATGTACGGTGCGTGATTACTGGTGGGGATCTGCCTGCCTCTTTCTGCCTGTTTCGGGACCGCACATGCTGCTCGCCTTAGCCGTCATCACCGCTGGCGCCGCGCTGCGCCAGCTCGACCGTGCGCACTTCACCCGCCATCGCCCCCGGGCCGCCGACGCCGCCCAGCTCATAGCCCTCCAGCGCGCCCGCGCCAACAACTGGGCTCCGTCACTGCTGCTGGCTGGGCAGTGGCTGCAGATCACCGGGTGGTGGATGCTCGCCGCCCATGGCCCGCTCGCCGCCGCGGCGGCCGCGCTCGCCGTCGCCGTCCACTTCCGCCACCTGCAGGAGATCAGCCACTTCGCCGTCCACGGCGTTCTCGCCCGCACCGCCCGCGTCAACCTGCTGCTCGCCGAGGCCTTCGCGCACCACCCGCTCGCCCTCGGGCCTGTGCGCCTACGCCGCCAGCGGCACGTGCGCGACCACCACCCCAACGCAGCCCAGGCCGGGATCGACCCCAACCTCGACGATCTCCACCAGGCCGGCCTCCACCCCGGGACCAGCCGGGCCACGTTCGCCCTCGCGCTCGTCCACCCGCTCACGCCGCGCGGCATCCGCTCCACCGCCCTCGGCATCGCCAACGGCGTCCAGCACGGCGGGACCTGGCACCGCGCGGCTGCCATCGGCGCCGTGCTCGCTACCGCGTACCTGGCGGGCGGCTGGGTGGCCGTGGTCGCCGGTGTCCTGGTGCCAAGGCTGCTGCTCTACCCGCAGATGGCCTGGCTCAGCCTGATCAACGAGCACACCTGGTTCGACCCCGAGCACCGCACCGGCACCCCCGCCTGGGTCGAAGCCGGCCGCTGCCTGCGCCTGTACCCCCGCAACCGCGTCCTCGCCGCGCTGGCCGCCACGACCTGGCTCCCCTATGGCGACCTCCACCACTACGCCCACTCCGCCCACCCCGGCCTGCGGTGGAACTACCTCTCCGCGCTCGAACGCCACCTTGACCGGCCGCACTTCACACCCGACCGCCTCCTGTTCGGCCCCGGATCAGTCGCCCTCCGCCATCTGAACGCCCTGCACGGACTGACCAGCCCGAAGCAAGAAGAGAAAGCCGCCGCCACATGAGCACCCACACCGTTCTCTACGACCCCGAAGGCCTCCTCGGAACGGAAGTGCCACTCGACCGCGAGCCCCATACGTCACTCGTCAAGGCGGTGCTCGCGTGGACGGACGCGGCCGACGTGCCGACGAGCGATTGCGCGCAGATCGCACTGCAGCTGACCGGCCACGCCCGGGCCGTCGCCTCCGACGTCCAACGCCATGTCGACCGGCTCGCCAAGGACTGCGGCCATCGAGCCCACGCCGAGATCGTCCTCGCTGAGGCGGAACGACGCCTGTCCACACCCTCGGAGGGCACCGTGCGGTGCGTGAAGAACCGTGCCCGCCTGGTGCGCGCCCTGTACGAACGGCTCGACCGACTCAGCGACGCGATCGGCGCCGCCTCTCCAGCCTCCCCCTGATCATCACCCGGGACCGTCCCCCGTCGGCTCCGGGCGACCCACGAAGCCCCCGGCTACCGCTCCGCGTCAGCGCCCGCCGGGGGCTTCTCAATGCCTGATCAGGTGTGGTTGCCCCCGTTGGGCCCAACATGGGCAACCGGACATGACCAGCGCTTCTTCGGGTGCTACAGCGCGAGTCCTCCCTGCATAGGGCCTTGCCTGGTCCAGCCCCGCAGCGTGGGCAGCGCGACGGGCGCGCGCCGGATGCAGGGCCCCGGCGTACCCGGGGGCCGTTTCATTGCTGCTCAGCGGACATTGGCCCTATTGGGTCCAACAGGTCTACGAGGTCCCGGGCGGTCGTCCTCCAGGTCAGCGGCTGAAGAGTGTGCTCAGGGAGTCGAGGAAGGCGGTCCAGTCGTCTGCAGCGATCTGAATGCTGGGCAGGTCGGTGTCCTTGGAGTCGCGTACCTGTACGCCGCGTACGCCGCGTGCGACCTGAAGGCAGCGGTCGTTCACGTTGTCGCAGTAGGAACTCTGGTACCAGCCAGCGCTTGGCAGACCGTGTGTCATGTTGATCCCGCCGTTTCCTGATCGTCATGGGAGGAACCATGGTCAACGCATCGGAAGTCTAGGAGCTGGGCGATCGGCAGGGGCGCCCTGCCAACAGAAGGGGGAGCACGGGTGAGCGACCCGGGACCGGCCAGACAGGGGTGGACCCTTGAGGAGCAGCACAACTTTGAGCGGGCCCACTCACTGCTGGGTTCCGTCATCGCAGCGTACAGCTCGCTGATCGGGGTGGCCGATGCGGAGCGGGCTGAGGAGCTTCGCCGGGAGCGTCGGCAGTACGTGTTGGAGCGAAATCGTCTCGCGGTGCACGACCACGCCGCTGTTCAGCGCGTCCTTGAGGAGTGTCCCGGGGTGCTCCGGCGGTTCGAGGCGGCGGGCCAGTGAGCACGCCGCCGGCGCCGGGCGCGGGGGGATCTCCGCCGCACCGGCTGACGCCCGAGCAGATTCGCGATCTTTTTGAGCGGGACGTACGCCCTGATCTGACGGCCTCCCCGCAGGAGCAGCCCACGGTGCTGTTCCTTGGTGGCGAGATGGGTTCGGGCAAGACCACGGCTCGCGGGCTGGTGGCCCAGCAGTTAGGCCTCCAGGATGCGGTGCTCATCGAGGGTGACGAGTACTTTGACTTCCACCCCGACTACCACGGCCTGGTGCGGGAGTTTGGCGAGATCAGCGCAGCGATGAGGCTGTGTCGCCCTGATGTGGAGGCGCTGCGCGAGCTGACCCGGCAGTATGCCCGCGAGAACCGTCTGAATGTGGTGATCATCGGCCCGCTGGGCCTGCCCGCATACGTGGAGCCGTACATCACCGCCTTCCGTGAGGCCGACTACCGGGTGGAGCTTGCGTACATGGCGACCCATCCTGCGCTATGTGAGCTCTCCGTCGTAGGACGTCATTTCGATGGACTGCGGGACTTTGGTGTCCTGGAGATCCTCCCGGACCGTCACATCGTCGAGAACGTGAGATCGGGTGTGGTGGAGATGCTGCACATAGCGGAGGAGAGAGGACTGGCGGATGCCCTGCACGTGATCACCCGTCAGGGCGTTGCGTTCAGCAAGGAGCGGGACGCCAGGGACGGCTGGCAGCCCCAGACACCGATCCGCGAGGCCTTCGAGGCGAGGCGCTCGCAGCCCTGGGACCAGGAGACGAAGGCGTTCTACGTCGAGCGGCGGGTACAGCTGGAGTCCTCGCCACGTACGGAGTGGGGGGACCGGCTGGCGCGTACAGATCAGGCGGCGGCGCCGATGCTGTGGCCACTGCAACTGGACGCTCCGGGGCAACTAAGGCTGTTGACGGATCAGGAGTTGCGAGGGCGGGCGGAGTGGTTGCTGCGCGCGGAGCAGACGGCGCCACCGCAGTCTGCGCAGAACGTCGCCCAGCGCCTGGCCGAGGAAGGAGCCCCCCAGCACCTGGTGGAGCGGGCCCTGACCTCAGCCCGTGAAGATCAGGAACGCTCCCGGCAGCAGGCGGTACGGATGCGTCAGCAGCATGCCCAAGCCGTCCAGGAGATCGAGCGTCGGAGCCAGCTTTCGCCCGCGCAGCGGCAGGCGGAGGACGCGGTGCGTCGACGTCTGCAGGCTGCCTTGGCCACGGCTCGTGCGGCCACGCCACCCCCGAAGAGCATGCAGCCCCGGATCGAAGGGTCGCGCCACCCGGGGCAGGGCACATCTCTGTGACGGTGCCCTGTTGAGGCACCTGGTTGACCCTGTTGGATCTAACAGGGTCAACCAGGGTTGTTCAGGCCCGGCGGGCATTGCCGGGCCTGCTGCTGTGCCTGGTGAGCCCGCGTAACTCGGCTTGCACAGCCTCCCATTACCCCCGTTAGCTCTAATAGGTCTAACTGATAACGCGACCGAGATCAGCGGGACTGGCCCTGCTGTCGAACCGGGGCAGTGTGCTGAGGAGCGAGCGCCGATGGGCCGACCGCCGAGCGACTGAGCGGTGCTGCGGAAGGTCGAGCCGCCTGTGGTGTCGCGGTCCGTGCGGTCACGGTCGCGGACCAGCCTTGATGCGCGGCGATCATTCTGTGGGCTGTGGCATCGAGGGCCGCCCGGGGCACAGGCGTGCCGATCTGCTGAGCGACGCCCAGAAGCGTCACTGCGGCCGCCTGCTCGGCGCCCGTCACGTTCCTGTACGCCTCCGCCATGGCTGCCAGCTGACGATCGTGAACAGGGTAGAAGCGCATCCGCGCGTCCAAGCGGTCCGGACGGTGCTCGATGGAATCGGTGACCAGCCCACCCTGGATGCGGCGGATGGCGACCGGTGCCGCCACGGCCACCTGCCACCCCGTTGCGGGCAGTCGGTACAACGTGCTCGCGAGAGCTCCCGCTCCCTGGGCGTCAGCAAGGACGGCTTCAACGGGCCGGGCTTCACCAGGCTTGCCCCCCTCGGGACGCCATTGCGCCCCGTACAGCAACTGGCCAACGCGGATGACTGAGGTGTGAGCGATGACTGTGGCCGGGTGCGGGACGACCTGCGGAAGCCGTACCACCTCACCGCGGCGCACGATCTCGTAACTAGGCGGAGGAAGACTTGGATGTGCGCGCGGGTCGGCGACATCCACGATTCGATGCCAGGCGGCGGCAGCCTGCTGCCACGTTTGTGCCGCCTTCCTCAGGTCGCCTGCGGCCTCCCGCATCAGGCTTCTGGTGGCGGGCTCGCTGGTTTGGTGATCGGCGACGTGCAACAGCACGCGGCCCGCCAGAAGCCGGTTCATGGCCGTCCAGCGTGACAACTGCTGTAGATCTGAGCCGCTCAGTGTGTGATCAGTGCGCCCGTTCATGGTCTCGAAGGCCGCGCGGGACAGCCGCTCGCAGTCGTCTGCGAGGCGTGCGGTGATCAGATGCGTGGGATCAGCCGGCGTCGCCTGGACCGGTTCGACCGGCAGCACCAGCGGCAGCGCGGCGAGCGACATGTCGGCGGCCCAGGTGTCAGCGCGCCCCAGCACTGATGCCTGGTCGAGGAAGCGGCGTGCGTCTTCGTACCCCGCGAGGACTCCAGGGTCGTCGATGCCCAGCGACAACCGCAGCGTGATCCGACCGGCTTGCCAGGCCAGTTCCGCGGTGCGGTGGGCCATGTAGTCCAGCGCTGGCTGAGTGCTGAACGCGAGAGCGTAGGGGGTCAGCGGGGTCCTGTCCGGTCCGCGGTGGCTCTCGATGGTGTCGCGGATGGCGGCGAGCGTTCGTACGGCCGCGGTGATTCCGCCGCCAACTCTCAGGCCCTCCTGCTCGGGGGTGGGGAGAAGGCGCTGCGCCACCTGCAGCGCGCCTTGTGCCCGGCCAAGGTGGAAGAGCAGGTCCCCGGTCACCGGTGAGGGCGGTCCGCCTTCTCCTCCGGCCCCCAGGCCTCCTCGGAGTCGGCCGATGAGATCGTCAAGGTGCTCGGTAAGCGCTGCCCGCTGCGCAGGGGTGACCTCCACGGGAAGAGGCGTGTCAGCCGCCTGCCGCAGGTGGCTGCCGGCGGCGTCGAAGAGTTCTCCCAAAGTGACCATTACTGGCTCCGCACAATGGCGAGGGCGTCGGCGCCGGCGGCCGCATGGCGGGCAGCCTCCTCAAGTACCGTGCGGTCCTCGGCGCTTTGCTCGGTGCTGAGGCGTGTGAGTGCCTCGTGCACCCGGCGCAGGAGGGTCACCCAGGGCTCGAGTCCTGCCGGGCCGGCATCTGGTGTTGATACGCCGGTCGGCCGGCTGGACTCGGGCAACGGCAGCAGTGCCCGACCTGCGGCACAGGACTGCGCGGCAAAGAGTGCCTGCAGTTCGTCACTGCCGGGTTCCCAGGCAACGGCGTCGGCCACTTGGCCAGCTGCGTCAAAGGCATCCCAGGCCGCAGCGAGGACGTGCGCCGGGTCGGGCGAGAAGAGCGCGCTCGTGGTGTCGGACAACATGGGGTCCCCCTCATTCCTTGGTCTGTGCGGATCGTCCCACCGGACACGCCCCGTCATGGTCGGCCTGTGGACAGGGCCGTCTCTGTGGATAACCAGGCCAACGACCGTTGCCCCCGTTAGCCCCAATAGGTCTAATGCTGGGTCTGTCGTGGTCAGCGGGACTGGCCCTTGCGGTGTGCTGGGTCTGCTGGTTGAGGAGCGAGCGCTGTCGGGCGGGTGATCGAGTTGGACGTGGCTGAGTGAACCGACCGGTGCTTCATCCGCTCCGCCGCCTCGGCTTGCTGCTGGGCGGGGGTGAGTTGCTGACGCCGGTGGAGCTCAGCCCCGGTCTGCTCGGTCTGCTTGTGCAGGCGCTCTGCCCGGGCATGGGCGCGGGCGCTCTGCTCGCGGGCGTACAGCCGGTCTTCGCGAGCGGTATTGCGCGCCCGGTCTACCAACTCGGGCGCGGCGCCCTGGTCAGCGAGGCGCTGAGCTACGCGCTGCGCCCCTTCGGGAGGTTCCGCGTGTGCGAGACGACGGGCAGCCTCCTGTGCGCGGACCAGCTGGGCCTGCTGTTCCCTGATCTCCCAGTCCATGAGCAGCCGCAGCGGAACGGGCGAGTCGAGCTTCAGTGCTTCCGCTGCCGCAAGCGGCCGCGCAGGCGTGGCGGGAACGGGTTCTTCCGGGGTGCTCACCTGGGACTTCTTCCTGTTGTCGATATGACCATGGCCGTTATGCCGACCTGCTTGGCCCGGCCGCGGTGGAGGTCGGGACAACGGGAGCCGCGACCGTGGGGCGCGACACCACGGCGGCTGGCGTGGCCGTGCCGGGAACCGCTCGTCCGGCGAGGCCGGGCGGTAGCGTGACCGCAAGCCGACCGCCGTGGTGTTCGGCGAGCGTGGCGACGGTCCGCAGGGCGCTGACGTCGGCATCGGCGAAGCGGGGCGGCTGCCCCTTCTGGGCACGTTCGGCGTTCGCGGCCTCGGCCCGTTCGACCAGGGCCTGGGCGTTGCGGCCGACGTCGCCGTAGGGGCCGGCCGCCGTGCCGGGGCCCTCGGGCAGGTCTGTTCCGGGCAGCCGCTGCCAGGCCTGCCTGAATTCGAGCACCCTGGGGTGCTTGGAGGCGGTGGTCAGCTCCTGCCCCATGGGGGTCTCCCGCCACGCCTGGAATGCTTCAGCGACCTTCCGGGAGGCCTGCACGGCATCCTCACGCGTGCCGTAGGGGACCGGGGCGCCGGTCCGCATAGTGGTGCGCAGCTGCCGCACTTCGGCGGGGACGTTGTCACGGGCAGCGGTGTCCGGGGCCGGCCGGTCGGGGCGCGGGATGCCGGGGGTGCTGTAGGTGAGGGCGGCGTCGCTGAGCTTGAGGAGCGCCTCGCCGGTAGGCAGGTCGCCGCCGCGGCGCACCCTGCCGGCAGCTGCCTGCGCCCATTCAGCGATCTTCGAGGTGGTCCGGATGGACACCGTGCGCCAAAAGCCCTGCACGCGGACGTCGCTGCGCAGCTGTTCGAAGTACTCGCCCGCCCGCTCTCGGAGTACGTTCCACAGGTGGGTGGCGGCTCCCCGGACGGTCTGCAGCCGCTGCCACTCCGGGAGGTCCTGCAGCGCGGCGGCGTGGGCGTCCGCCTGCTGCAGGGCCGCGTTGACAGGCTCCGCGTCACGTCGGAGGGACGCGGGTGCGTCGCTGTTCGCCCGGGCGGGCGCCGCCTGCTGTTCGCCGTCCGCGCGGGGGACGGGCACGGCGCGCTGCCACTGCTCCTCGAGCTCGCGCAACGGCGCGTCGACGGCTTCGAGCAGATCCTCGACCGTGCCGTGCTCGGGCGGAACGATGTCGGCCCAGGCCTCCGCGACGGTGGAGGTGAAAGCGTGTTTGAGATCGACGGGGTCGTACGCGTCGGCTTCCGGCGTGGCCGTGCGGTTCTCGGCGGGCGTCTGGGTGGACGGCTGGTCGTCGGGTGCCGTCTTGAGCCGCCACTGCGGGGCGCCGTAGGCGTCGTAGAGGACGCCGTCCTCCTCCCGCCAGGCCCCGGTCGGCCTGTCGTTTCCGGTCCACAGCGGCAGATCCTGTTGATCCCGGGAGGGCGCCGCTGCGGCCCGGGCCAGCGCGCGGGCTGGCAGCGAGTCGCCCTGTGCTTCCGTCGGCGGTTCCAGCCGGGCGCCCGGCTGGTTCTCTTGCTGCGCCCGGGTCACGGCGGTCTCGGCGGCGGCCTGCAGACGCTCGCCGTCGGTGGCGGGATCGGCGGCCCTCTCCTCGCGCGGTGGCTCCGATGCCACGGCGGGCGCGGCGAGCTGCTGGGCTTCCTCTTCCGCACGCACCCTGGCCCGCTCGGCGCCCACCTCCTCGACGGTGGCCGCGATTTGCTGCTGCAGGTGTACGGACTCACTGGCCAGTCGGGCCAGCGGAAACGCCATGTGTTGCCGTTCGTCCGAGCCGGGGACAAGGCTGGCGCGCCAGGCATCTGCGGCCTGCTGGAGCGCCTCCAGCTGCTCGACGATCTGGAGCGCGCCGTTCGCGGTCCCGGCCGGGGACTCCGGGCGTTGCCAGGGTTGCAGAGCGTCGAACAGATCGCCTAGATGCTGGAGTTCGGGGAGCTGGCCGTAGGTGGACGGCCAGGCCCGGGCGGCGGCGTTCTGGACAATCTGTTGGGTGCCGTCGAGGAATCCGCCCAGCTCGGTGCGCAGTGCGTCGGAGCGGGAGACGGGGCCTTGGCGCTGGAAGGCGGCGGGCTCGTCCCCGTAGGGCTGGCCCATCGCGTACGACCACATCTGTGCGCCCTGGCGGGCGGCCTCTCGCGGGGTCGGAGCCAGCGGCGTGACGTCGCCCGGGACGCTCTCGTCGCCGGTGGCCAGGCGGGCGAACCAGCGGTTCGTGGCGGACCGGTGCAGGGTCGCGACCGGCACGCTGTCTCCCACGGGAGTGCCGTACCGGACCTCGCCAGAGTCGGGTTCTTGTCCAGCCAGGCCCGACAGGTGCAGGTGATAGCGCCGGTCCCAGTCCTGTACCTGGGCCGGCGTCTCGTAGCGGGCCGGGGCCGGTGGTGCCTCAGCCGGTTCGGTGGCAGGCGTAGCCATAGGGGGCTCCTCCGTTCGCTCTGGTGCAGCGGTTTGTGGCTGGGTGGTCGGCGCGTTCGGCTGAGGTGGGGCATCGTCCGCACTGGCCATGGGAATAGCGAGGTCCTCGGCGTTCCAGTCGGGCGGGGAGGGGTCCTCGATCAGTGGCGTCTCTTCGGCGCCCGTCGCGGCCGCCACCGACTCGAGGATCGTGCCGGGCTCGTCCGGGGGCTGAACGGTCGTCGTGGTGTCGGCCTCCGCAGCGGCCTCGGGGACGGCGACCGCGTCCTCTGACTCACCCTTCGGTGCTCGCTTGTCGCCAGCCGGGGCGGATGCCTCCGCCTCCACGATGCCCTCGCCCGGGGCGGCCTCGCCGCCCTCCTCGGACGGACCGTCCGGGGAGGCGTCCGCCGGCGTCCCGAGCAGGTCGAGCTGCTCGTCGGGCTCGCCGACCGTATCTGCCGTGGCTCCGACCGCTTCGGGCGCGGGCTTGGGCGTGAGGTCAGCGTCGGAGGCCCTGGCGGCTGGCACGGCGGATTCAGTCTGTTCCGGCCCGGACGGTACCGGGGCCGTCTCTGGCGCGGCCTCGGTGGTCTCTTCGGCGTCCTGTGGGTTCTCCGGGGCCGAGGTGTCCGTGGCTGGCTGTTCGGGGCCAGGCTGTTCCTGTTCGGCCGGTGGAGCGGGCTCCGTATCGTCGTCGCTCGGGTTGCTCGAAGCGGTGTCCGCCTCTGTGCCGAACAGGTCGAGCTGCTCGTCGGGCTCGCCGTCCGTATCTGCCGTGGCTCCAACTGGTTTGGGGCCGGTGGCCGAGTCGGATGGCTGCTGGTCTGGGGTGCCGTCCTGCTCATCGGCTGCAAGCGCCTCGGCCTCTTCACGCGGCGCTGATGCCTCCTCGGCGGGCGCGGCCGACGCCAGAGCGGCGAAAGCCGCGTTCGTGGCCTGTGACCGGGTGGCGAGGCCGTGGGCTGCCGCGTACAGGTCCTGGAGAGGGGCGAGGAGGTTCGCCTCTACGACAGGCTCCAGGGCCTGGCACCAGGCGGCCACCCCGTAGATCCGACGCAGGATCTCGTCCGGCCCTCCGGACACGGAATGCCGCAGTGCCGTCATGGCTCGCACGTAGGCGACGCGCAGTTCGGCGATGGGGTTGTCCGGGGTGCCGAATCCGTCAGGCCGTGCGTCGCTGTCCTGGTTGTTGTAGGCCACGACGGTGGGGTGCTGGCTCCACCGCTCGTAGGTGCTCTCCAGCCGCTCGACGTCCTGCGCCATGTCCGCCTCGTCGGCGAACGGATCGGCACGGAACAGCTGCGGCACCTCGTCCAGGTTCGGCGCCGCGACTGCCAGCTCCGGCAGCCGTGCGGGCCGTTCCGTGCGCTGGCGCTCCTCTCGGTCGACGTGCACCGTGACCGTGCGTCCGGCGGCCGCGAGGACCCGTACAGCGGTGTCGACGCGCTGCTTGCGGGTTGGTTCCTTCCAAGTGCGGGGCAGGTACCAGCCGCCGACCTTGCGGGACTCCTTGAAGCCGCCGCCGGTCCACATCGCCGCCCGGGCGGTGTCGTCCTCCGGCCGCACGCCGAAGACGAGGGTGTCGGAGCCGTTGTGAAGGATCCAGACCGGGTCACGGCCCTGGTCATCGAGCGGCGGCCGGTGGACGCCTGCGCCGTAGACCGCGGCATGGTGGTTGGCCATGCGCTTGGCGACGGTGGCGGCCTCCTCGGTGCCGCGGACCGTATCTCCCCGGACGTCGCCCTCGTACCGGTACTTGGTGTAGCTCCACTTCGCGGTGCCGACCTCTTCGCCCGGCTCGGTGTAGAGCCGGACGGTACGGCCCACTTCCGTGTAGTGGTAGCCCTCGGCGTTCGGGACGGGCTTGGCGTCCTCGGGGAGCCGGGTCTCCTCGGCCTCCGGCGCGGTGTCGGCGGCTGGGACTTTCGGCTCGGTGTCCGCTGCGGGCCTCGGCCCGTACCGGTCTCGGGACGCGGCGAGCTGTTCGTCGCTCGGCGGGGCCGTCTCGCGCAGGGCGGTGGCCAGAGCGTCCATCGCGTTGCGGATGGCCTGGTTGCGTTCGTCCCGGCGGAAGTGGATCTCCGCGTGCAGGCTCCCGTAGCGCCATTGGTCGTCGTACGGGGACCTGCTGGCGGTGTCGTGGGCAACGGCGGCGTCAATCCACGCGGGGAGCTCCTCCCACAGGATCGTGGTGGAGACGTCGCCCTGCTCGACGGTCAGGCCCTCGGCATTGGTCGACAGGCGGACGTCGCCGTCGCCGCGTACGGGGGGCGGCAGTTCGTCGCTGATGGAGGCGTAGAAGGCCGCCGTCGGGGCCTGCTGCTGGTCGGCGATCCACTCGCGTACGCGGTCGGTGGGTATGACGCCGGGCTCCGGGGAGGGCGGCTGCCCGTCGACCGCGACCGCGCTGACCAGTCCGCGCACCTGGTTGTCGTTGAGCACGGCGGTGATGGCCCACCCGGCGGACTGGTGGGTGCGTGCGGGCTGCGGGCCGATGTGGCCGACCACGGCCCGGTCCCCCAGCCCGTCGATCGGCTCTCGCAGCGGCGACGACTCTGGCGCCGGAGTTCTCGTGTCGGCCGTCCGGCTCACCGCGGCCGCCGGGGATGGCACCGCCGGAGTTGCGTCGTCCGCGGCACGTAGTTGCTCGATGACAGCGGCGGCGGCCTCGGTGTGCAGCTGCTCGCGGTTCTCGTACGCCTCGTCCCCGCCCCCGAAGTAGAGGCGGGCCCACTGCGGCCACCCGGCGGTGGGTCCGGTGAACCGGTCCATCATCCAGTCCTCGGCCCAGTCGGCGAAGACGATGCGGAAGTTGGCGTCGTCGTTGACCCGTGCGGCCTGCTCCAGCCGCTCGACTCCAGCGGCCCCGTCAACGAGCGTACGGAGACCTTCCTCCCACAGTTGCGGGTCGGTCAGGCTCCGGGGACCGGAGGCGGGCGCCTCCGGCTCGGGCGCCGGGGTCGGAGGTGCGAGAGCCGCATCGACCTCGGCGGCCGCGGCGGGCTCTACCTGTGTCGGGGCTTCGGTCACGGTCTGCTGCGCCGGGGCCGCGCCGGGCTCCGCAGTGACCGCCCGGGCCTGGCGCCAGACGGCTTCCGCAGCCTGTTTGTGCAGCTCGTCCCGCGCGGCGTACGCCTGGTCGTCGAGGTAGGCGTTCACCCACTGTGGCCGGTCCTCGGGCCGGTTCGCGTACTCCAGGACCCACTCCTGGGCCCAGTCGGCGAAGGCCCCCCGGAACCGTGCGCCCTCGTTGCCGTCGACCTGCGCCCATGCGGTCACGTCGCTGTCGGCGGCCCCTGCCTCGGTGATGGCGCGCAGCGCTTCGTCCCACCGGCGTGGGTCGGGGAGGTGGGACAGCGGCGGTTCTTCGGCGGGCGCGGGGGTGTCGACCCGGCGGGCAGCGCCCACGATCTGGCCTTCGCTGAAGACGACGGCGGTACCGCCCATCGTCCCGGCCATGACGGCGGCGTCATGCATCGCCATGTCCGCCTCGGTCATCTCAGTGCCGGCGGCGCCGGGCTCGAACTGCGGGCCAGCCGAGGCCTCGCGGCCGGAGTCGGCGGCACCGGCCGCGATGGCGGCCTCCAGGGCTGCCCGGCGCTCGCGCACAGCCTCCAGTTCGGCATGCTTGCCGAAGGGGCGGCCGATGTGGGACTGGGCGTCCTCCAGCTGCGCCTGCCACTTGGTGATCTGTCGGCGGAGCTCGTCGGGGGCGGTCATCGCTTCGTCGGCGGCCTCCCCCAGGGCCTTGGTGATGCGCCAGGTCTGGCCTTTGCCGAACCAGGACAGGTTCAGCCGGACGTCGACTTCGTGGTCACCGGCGACCAGGTGCGCATACGACTCATAGGCCACTCCGCCGAACTGCTGGCGGCGATGGAAGGTGAAGCCGACCTCGATGCCGCGCCAGGTGAAGCCGTCGGACAGGTCGAGCCGGGGCTTGGCGCCCTGCGCTGCCTGAGCGAGTGCGGCGGGGACGTCGTCGGCGTCGACCAGGCGCCCATCCGCGGTGCGCCACATGTCGTCGGCGGCTCCGGCCACGGCATCGGCCATGGCTTGTATGGGGGCAAGTGAGCGCTCTGCTTGGCTGATCTGATCGGCGAGGACTTCGACCTTCCGCCGCATGCGGCTCTGGGCCTGGCGGTGGCCGTCGGCAGCGTTGAGGAGCACCTGGAGCTCGCCGTTGACGTCGGCCAGCTCCAGCAGCAGCGGGTTGCCCGCGACGATGGCCTTGGCCTGACCGAAGCCCGCGCCGACGGGGTCGATCTCCTGGATGACGCGGCCGACCTTGCGGCCGGACATGATCTGCACGATGGGCCGTTGCTTGCGCTCCAGCTGCTGGAACATGAAGCTGTCGAAACTGTTCTTGGCGAGGTAGCGGTAGAACTCGACTTCCATGCCGAGGTCGATGAGCCCGTTGCCGGGTCGGTCGAGGCGGCCCTCGCGCTGCTCCCACTCGGCGGGCTTGTGCGGCGGGTCGGCGTGGTGGAGCGCGACGCCGCGGGTCTGGACGTTGGTGCCGACGCCCGCCTTCTCGGTGGATGCGAACAGGACGCTGACCTTGCCCGCGCGGCAGTCGGTGAACAGTTGCTCCTTGGCGAGGTCGCTGTTGTAGTCGTGGATGAAGCGGATGCGCTCGCGGGGGATGCCGCCGTCGATCAGTTGGCGGCGGATCTTGCCGTAGACCTGGCTGCCCTTCTCCTTGCTCGGGGTTCCGAGGTCGCAGAAGACAATCTGGAAACCGCCGGCGACGTCTTCGGGGTCGTCGGGCAGCTTGAGGTCTTTGGTGCGGTGGTAGACGTTCAGGACGTTCTCGGCGATGGCCCCGGCCTTGCCCGGGCCGTCAGGTTCTAGGCCGACCAGCTCCAGGTCCAGGGCGGCTTTGCGACCGTCCGTGATGACGTTGAGCATGTTGTCTTCCCAGGGCTTGACCTTGCCGCCCTGGATCCGGTCGATGCGGTCGGAGATCGTGCCGACGTAGTTGACCAGTTGCGGGGTGGCTTCGATCTCCACGAAGCGGTCGACCCGCTGCGGGCGCTTGATCTTGAAGTCCTCGCGGGGCCGCAGTTCGGCGACTTCCTGGAACATGGCCAGGGCCTCGTCGGCGTTGGTGTACTCCACCGGGCGGCGCTTGAGCCGGAAGGACACTCCGTCGACCCCGACTTCGGGGCGGGACTCGAAGTGGATGAAGTTGGCGGCCCAGGCGTCCGGGCTGCCCAGCCCGAGCTTCTCCAGGCGCTTGGGCATCGTGTAGTGCTTGAAGACGAACATCTCGCGCACGGAGTTAGAGATGAACGTGCCGCTGTAGAGGGCGACGACGTTGTCGCGGCCGGTGCGCTCGCGGGTGATCAGGATCTTCAGGTCCAGGTCGGTGGCCCGCTTGGACGGCTTGCCGAGCGCCATGCCCTCCGTCGTGGCCGGCAGGGCGAGGTTCTTGAAGAGGTGGGCTTCGTCGATCTGAAGGAAGTCGATGCCGAGGTTCTCGTAGGTGACACCGGCGTCGGTGGCCTTGGAGCGCAGGTCGGTGGCGCGGGCGTCGAACCGGTCGACCATTTTGGCGATCTCTTTGATCCGCCGCTGGTTCGCGTCGTCGCCGTCGACCGCGCTGAGCGCTTCGCGGTAGGCGTTGGCCAGTTCCTCGAGGTAGGTGGCTTCGGTGACGGGGTGGACCCCGAGGCGCCCGAAGGAATTGTGCGTCATGACGATCGCGTCCCAGTCGCCGGTGGCGCACCGGGCCGCGAACAGCATGCGTGAGCGGGCGTCGGCGAGGTCCTTCTTGCCCGCCATGAGGATCCTGGCGTTCTGGAACAGCTTCTTGCCGTCGCGGGAAATCTGCTCCAGCAGGTGGTTGGGGACGACGATCATCGGCTTGTTGACCAAGCCGAGCTGTTTCAGCTTGAGCGCCGTCATGAACATCGTCGCCGTCTTGCCAGCGCCGACCGGGTACGGGCACAGCGAGCCCTCTTCCGCGGTCAGGACGCGCTGGACGAAGTCCCACTGGTGCTCGTACGGCGTGAACTCCGGGTCGAGACCGTCGACAGTCAGGTGGGAGCCGTCGTTGCGGCGTAGGACGGTGGAGTTGAAGGTGCGGTTGTAGTCCGCGGCCAGGCGCTCGGCGCGGTCGGCGTCCTCCCATACCCAGCTCGCGAAGCGGCGGGCCAGATCAGCCTGCTTGGTCTCCGCGAGCAGCGTCTCCTTGTCGTTGCGGACGCGCTTCGATCCGCCGTCCGGGGTGCGGAAGGTGTCGTAGACCTTCGGGGCCTGCCCGTTGAGCGCGAGGTCCAGCAGCTCGAAGGCGTTGACGCGGCTGGTGCCCCACTCGCTGGTGGCGGCCTCCGGGACCGTCATCGGCTGGTCGACGTTCCACGTCGCCGTCTTGGCGACGTGGACGATGTCGACCTGCGTACCGAGGAGCTCCTCGGCGAAGGCGGCGACGTCCTCCACGGGGATCCACGGGGCGCCGAGCTTGGCCTTGATGTCCTCCGGCGGCAGCGGCTCGGGCTGCACCTCCCGCAGGGCATCGACGTGCCGCTGGAGCTCTTCGCGTCCCTGGGACAGCAGGAACTCCGCCCGCTCCAGCTTGTCCACGACCGGCCCGGACAGGTACTCGCCGGAGGTCAGGAGCTCCCCGGTGTCCGGGTCGGGGAAGACCAGTTCCCCGAGCGCGGCGGCGACCTGGTCCTCGTCGATGCTGAGCAGCTGCGCGATGACGGGGACGTCGACCTTGTTCTTGAAGTTCAGGCACAGCGAGAGCGCTTCCTCGGGCGAGGCTGCCGAGGTGGGCCGCTCGATGCGCTTGTTGACCCGGCGGGTCAGCAGCGGGGCCTTGGCCGCCGTCTGCGTCTCGTCGTCGAAGTCCTCGAGGGCGAGGACCGCGACGAAGTCCGGGTCGCGGCGGAACCCGCCCAATCGCGGGTACCGGCGGGAGACGGCCCGCTCGCCGGTCTCCTCGTCGACCTCACCCTGAGCCAGGGTGTAGCGGTTGATCGGGCCGTGGACGCGGGCGTAGGCGTCGTAGAGCCGGTTCACCTCGGCGCGCAGCGGGTTCAGCTGCTCGTCGGGGGTGTCGTGGTTGGTCTCCGCCTCGATCAGTTTGAGGGTGGCGTCGCGCAGTCGGATGAGCTTGGGCAGTTCCTTGCCCGCGCGCTCCACACGGACGAGCTCGCCGTCGATGACCTCGTGCGGCTTGCCGTCGACGAGGTGGAAGGAGCCTTCCTTGCGTCCGTCCTCCCGGACGGGGAAGGGCAGGTTGTCCACCGTCCACTGCTGGGCCGCGGCGGCGACCTTCCATTCGCGGCCCGCGGCCCGGGCCGCCGTGGTGATGCTGTCGAAGGCCTCGCCGAGCGCGGACGTGAGGTCCTGGTCCTCGGGTGCCTTCACCGCCAGGGTGTGCCCGTAGCGGGGCGCCCGGCCCTCGGCCCACTCGCCGAGCACGTGCTCGGGGTGGTTGATGAAGTAGTCGTTGCACTCCTGGCTGGGCACGCCGGGGACGCCGCTGGTGCCCATCCAGCTCTCGTCGATCGGCCCTTCGCCGTCGCGTCGGCGGACGATGAGGATGTCGGCGAGCACGCCGGTGCCGCCCTCGGCGAGGGCACCGTTGGGCAGCCGGATCGCGCCCAGCAGGTCGGCGTGCTTGGCGATGGCCCGGCGGGCGTCTTCGTCCTGGCTGTCCATCGTGTAGCGGGAGGTCAGCAGGATCGCGACGCCGCCCGGCCGCAGAGCCTGCACCGAGCGCCAGATGAAGTAGTTGTGGATCGAGTCCGTGACCGCCTTCGGTGCGGTCTTGTCGTGCACGGCGAAGTTGCCGTACGGGACGTTGCCCAGCACCGCGTCCACAGAGTTGGACTGGAGGGCCGCGTCCTGGAGCCGTGCGTTGATGATCTCGGCGTCCGGGTGCAGCAGTGCGGCGATCCCCGCGGTGGTCGGGTCTCGCTCGACGCCGTACCAGTCGACATCGAGCCCGGCCGGGGTGTGGTTGATGAAGGTGCCCGCGCCGCAGCCGGGTTCGAGGACGCGGCCGCCGTTGAAGCCCAGGCCCTGGAGAGCCGACCAGCAGGCGTCCGCGATCCGGTCGGGGGTGTAGTAGGCGGTCGATGTGCCCTGTTCGGCCTGCCGGTACTCCCGCGGGGACAGCAGTCGTTGTAGCTGCTCGCCGAGCTCCGCCCAGGTCCCCTCGCGGTCTGGCGCCAGCGCCGGGGCGAGGGGGCCCCAGCCGGGCCAGCGTCGCAGTACGGCAAGGTCTTCCTTGGTCGGCGCAGCCTGGTCTTCGCGCAGCCGGAGCAGGACCTCGATTGCCGCCAAGCTCGCACGGGCGCGGCCGATCGGCCCGAGGCGGCTTTCCGGCTCGGGATCGGGGGCTGCGGCGACACGGATTTCGACAGGGCTGGACACGTCGTTCTCCAAGCGGCGGGGGCCCGGCGCAGCCTCAGCGCCGACGACCCGGCGAGCGGTCCGGAAGGGCAGGTAGCGTCAGGCCGACGCGGCGTAGGCCGA
The DNA here is from genome assembly GCF_005795905.1 of Streptomyces marianii. Lineage (NCBI taxonomy): Bacteria > Bacillati > Actinomycetota > Actinomycetes > Kitasatosporales > Streptomycetaceae > Streptomyces > Streptomyces marianii. The sequence goes on along the minus strand of NZ_VAWE01000003.1, from coordinate 7,091 downwards.
CAGGCGCGCCTCGAAGGCCTCGTCGTCGCTCTCGGGCAGGCGCTGCGGCCCGTCCTCCCGACTCGGCGTCAGACCCGGGTTCGACAGCACCATGTCGACCCAGCGCGCTACCCGGCCGGGCGCGGGCACCAGGTCCTCACCCATGAACCAGTCGCTCGTACCGGCGTCGGCGGGCAGGCGGAGCATCCAGCCGAAGGCTTCGTCCCAGACGAGTTCGAGTTCTTCTTCCTCGTCGGCGTACGGGCCGCTGTCCGGCGGCTCCAGCGTGACCACAGCGGTGCGCACCGCCGGCGGGCGGCCGGTCACGGCGTGTCCCAGCACGGTCAGGCCGGTGTCCTCGATCTCCGCGACCGCGGCTTGAACGTAGGGCTGGTGATCGGCGCGGATCGTCATGCGCGCTGCTCCCCTTCCTGAGTCAGCTTCCCGTTCCTGATGAGCTGCGTCACCGCGGCCTTCCTCTCTGGACGACATGCGGTCCTGGTCTCTCCCAATGCTCAACGTGTTCGCCCCGTGTTCTCCAAGGTCTCGTCAAGCGGCAGGCGTGCACTCCTACAGCGGCGGGTCCAGCTCGGCGGCCATCCGCCGAACTTCGGCCTCGGCAGGATGCTTCGCTGGTGCGGTGGTTTCGGCGGAGGTGGCCAGGTAGAGCTCCCACTCCTGGTCAGCCTCCTCCTTCGGCGGGGGAGGCGGGGGCGGTTCCTGGTGGCCGCTGACGCAGGCGGGGAGCTTCATATACGGCTTGAACGCGTGCAGGGTGTTGATCCACTCGGCTTCGGCGAGCTCGCGGCCCGGAGTCTTGTCGCCCTCGTAGGTGCGCAGCCAGCCCAGGTACAGGGCGGTGAGCATTTCCCGCACCCATCGGTGCCGGTACCAGCACGGCGGGATGTCGTTGTGGAGCTCGGCGGTGTGGCGCAGCCATTCCACCCAGGTGCGCAGCTCGCGCAGGCGGGCGCGGCGTTCGGGCGGGGACATCGCCGACCACACCCAGCGGCGCGGCGGTGGCTTCTGTGCGGGCGGGGCGGCGGGCCAAAGGGCGGCGGGGTTGTCGAGGGAGTCAGCCACGGCCCGCCCTCTCGACCGCGATTCCCGCGGCCTTGTCCAGGCTTACCGCCCTGTCTCCGGCGGTCGGCTCAGGGGCCGCCAGCAACTTCTTGAGGTCGCGGTCGCGGAAGGTCAGCCGCATCTTGACCTTGATCGGTGCCTGGTTGGAGTACTGGGCGATCGCGGTGAACTCCTTGAGTTGCTGCAGCGAGTGGACGGGGGCGAGGTCGGTATCGGTGGGGGAGGTGTTGGAGGAGAACTCGCCGCGGGAGCGGCCGTGCGAGGTGCGCATGATCTCCGTGCGGCCGTACAGGCCGGAGAAGTAGCGCAGCGTCTCCAGGTCGCCGCAGCCCGGTAGCAGCATGCGCAGTCCGCTCGCGGACAGCACCGTGTTGGCCTTCTGTACGCCGAGCCGGTCGCGCAGCTGGGAGAGGTCGTGCCACACGGTCAGCACGATGATGCCCATGCCGCGGCCGGTGGTGAGGATGTTGGGCAGGCGGGGGTAGCGGAGCATGTTGCCCGCCTCGTCGACCAGCACCCCGAGCCCTGGGTCGAGGGGCTTGCCGGTGGCGTTGTAGGCGACCTCGGCGCCGTGGATGATCGAGGCGATGATCGACGTGAGCAGCGGCGCGAACCGTTCTGCATCTGCCTCGGAGGCGATCAGGCACACGGTGCCGTTCTTGGTCAGCAGGTCCTCGACGGTGAAGTCGGTGCCGGCGCAGGTCTCGCGGACTTCCTCGTCGGCGTAGACGCGGGCGAGGACGTTCAGGCTGAACTGGATCGATCCGATGCCGTCCTCGTGGAGCCGCAGCCAGGGTGAGGCGTAGTCGTCGGCGACCTCGGTGTAGCCATGCTGCTGCAGTACGGAGCGGACGTGGTCGACGGCGTCCTTGCCGAGGGAGAGCCAGCGGCGCATGGCGTTGATGCCGCCGCCGGAGAGGTTCGCTGCCAGCAGCACGCCCTTCAGCACGCTCTTGGCCTGGTCGATCCAGGGGGCGGCGCGCTTGTCGTCGCTGGAGGCGGAGGCCTCGGCCATCCACGCGGCCATCCGGTCGGCGGCCTTGGCGTCGGTGCAGTACTCCACCGGGGACCACTTGTTCGTCTCCCGGCCGGGGATTCCGGCCGGGGCGATCACCCAGACCGGGCCGAGGACGCGGCGGCGTGCGTAGATGACGTCGAGGTCAGCGGCTTTGGTGGTGGTGACGACGAGCGGGCCCTGCCATTCGGCGGCGTTCGGCAGCACCAGTCCCGTGGTTTTCGACGAGCCGGGCACTCCGAAGACGGTGGCGGAGATGTTGGGCTGTGCGGCCACGATCTTCTTGGTGTGCATCCCGCGTCCGGCGGTGATGCGGTTGGCTCGCCTGCTGGCGTCCTGCGGTGCGGCGAGTTTGCGCTCCACCTTCGCTCCGCCCCACTGGGCGCCGCCGGTGCGCGTGCCGAAGTTGAGGGCGGCGATGGCCTTGAGCACCAGCAGCAGGAAAGTGAGCACCAGAGCCACTGTGAGTAGGTAGAACAGCCAGCCGGGTGGGGCAGGGTGGAAGGCGCTCTCGGGACCGTGGACCAGGGCGCCGAGGACGGTTTCGGGGACGCTGGCACTGCGCTGCGCCCACCCGTGGCCGGAGAGCAGGGCGGCGAGCGGGCCGGCGAGCAGAACCGCCGATCCGATGGCCAGGGCGAGTGCCGCCGCGTACGCGGCGAGCAGTGTGTTGTCGTCCAGTCCTCCGGCGGGCCCGTGCCCGGGCTTCCCGGCCATCAGATCACCATCCGCTCGTCGGTCTCGAAGAGCTTCTCCTCGGTGTGGGACAGGACGAGCTGGACGGCGTGGCTGCCACCGCCGCGGCCTACCTTCCACAGCGCGCGGCCGCGCTGGCCGGCGCCCCAGGAGCCGATCAGGTCGCATTCAGCGTCGGTGAGGCCGATGACCTCGCGGGTCAGGCGCAGCGGGCGGGTGTCCTGGGCGAGCTGGATGCGGGTTTCGCAGGAGGAGATGAGGTCTTTGGCGATGTTGACCGCCTCGGACCCGGCCGCGCCGACGCTCTCGAAGTCCGACAGCCGGTGGGTGGCCAGGACCTGGATGGTGCCGGTGGCCCGGGACAGGCGCAGGTCGGCGTCGATCTTCTTCACCATGGCTGCTCCGCCGGAGCGCATCTGGCGCCACAGCTCGTCGCGGACGACGATCCAGGGGCGGTTGCCGGGCCGGTCGATCGCGGACTGGGCCCAGGAGGATACGCAGCTGAGCACCATGGCGACGGTCTCGTCGCCGTACTGCTGCAGGGCGCTGATGTCGACCGACTGGATGGGTGCGTCCCAGTCCAGGCCGATGGAGGTCTCCTCGTCGAACAGGCCGCCGAGATGGCCGGTGACCATGGCGCCGAGGGCGGAGCGGATGGAGGCCATCTGCTCGCGGGCGCGCTGGACTTCGCCGTCGCGCACACGCAGTTCGCGGGCCATCTCGTCGGTGGGGTCTCGGAGCTTGTCGTAGACGAGCGGCAGGGTGGGCACGGCCAGTCGGCTCTGCCCGTACAGCTCGCCGGTGACTTCGCGGACCGCGACGTCGAGAGCTTCTTCCTCCTGGGGCTGCAGGGTCCGCTTGAGCTGCAGCTCAAGCAGCGCCTTGAGCAGGGTCAGCCGTCGGCGGTGGATCTCCTGCAGGCGGGACCTGAGTTCGACGGGGTCTGTGACCTGATCGAGGCCAGATCCGAGGGGCCCGGCATCCAGTGGGTTGAGGCGGCCGGGCAGGCCGGGGCCGAGGCGGACCGGGTCGACGCCGAGGTGGCGGCAGAGCGCGGCGTACTCGCCCTTGACGTCACCGGCCACCAGGGTGCGGTGGCCGAAAGCCATAAGACGGAAGCACAGGGCCTTGACGTGCGCACTCTTCCCAGACCCGGGGATCCCGGTGATCATCACGTTGGGGTTGGTGGCGAGGCCTTCCTTGACCCAGACCGACGGGTGCGCCGAGAAGGCCTCCGTGGTCAGCGTGTTCTGCCCGATGTACGCGCCGATCGGGGGCAGCGATGCGCCGTGCAGGAATGGGTAGGCGCCGGCGGCGTTGGAGGTGTCGGCGCGCACGACCTCGACCCGGGGCAGTGATGCGGCCCGGCCGCCGTAGGGCTGCAGCCAGCCCTTCTTCGGGGCTACCCGCATCACCGTCTCGGGGTCCTCCAGCAGCCGGGCTCGACGGAGCTCTCGGGCGCTGGGGGCAGCTTTGGCGGGGGTGGTTTTGGTGCGAAGTCCGGTGGCCTCGGCGAGGCCTGCTGCTTCGAGCAGGTTGTCGCCGTCGATGCGGCGTCGGGTGCGCAGGCGCATCAGAATCCCATCCTCCGCTCCGGCAGGCCCTGGCCGAGCGGCAGGGCGGCGGTGGCGAAGCCGACGTCCTGGGTGCCCCACATGCGGCGAAGTTCCAGTCCGGCGGCCGAGGCGTCGGCAGTGACCTCGGCGCAGGCGGTCTCCAGCTCGGCACGATCGGTAACGGTGACCGCGAGGACCGCGGTCATCCGCAGCACTCCCTGCCCAGCGGCTCGGGCCGCGTCCTGCCGGCGGGCGACCTCCGCCTCGCGTCGCTCGTCCTCGCTCTCGTCCCGGCCGGTCTTGGTCCGGAAGTAGCGGGCGCTGCTGCGCTTGGCCTTCTCCTTGGACAGCTCCTGGCGGGCCCGGCGGGGGCCCATCGGCTCGTAGATAAGGCTCATGGAACGGCGGGCGTTCTGGCGTGGCCGAAGGACCGGCTGCAGGAAGGTGGCGTACACCGTGGACTGGGGCCAGTTGCGCACCTGGTAGGAGACGGTCCAGGCGCCGTCATGCTCGTAGGTGCCCATGTTGGTCACGGCGTACGCGGGCCCGGCCAGTTCGGGTGTGACGCCTGCGGGGGTGCCGGTCCAGTCGGGGTTCTGGGCGGCGGCGTTGCGGGTGGCGAGCTCCAGTTGTGCGGTGGGTTCATACGCCGTGCGCACGGCTTGGGCGACGCCGCGCGGGGTGAGCCATTCGACGACCTGGAGGCTCGCGGTGCTCAGTGCGGCGTGCATGGTGCCGACTTCGCGGACGAGGACGGCTGCGGCTCCGACCTGTCCGCCGCCTGCGCCCTTGATGGCCAGGCGGGCGCGGCTGGAGGAGAGGGTGACCGAGAGGTAGGTCTCGCGGGTGGTGGCCGCCGGCCCGGCGCCCTCCATCAGCTCGGACAGTGCGGTGACTGCTGCGGCGGGTGCCTCGGGAGCGAGGTGGCGGGTTGTCCAGGAGCGCAGAGCGGCGCCGTCGTCGGGCAGGCAGCGCTGGTGCACCGCGATGCGCACGATCGGCGAGTCCTCGGTGCAGTAGGAGCGCAGGAACTGGGCCCAGGCGGCGACGCGGGAGGCCTGCTTGTCGGTGTCGACCAGGGCCAGGCCGGGGAAGGTGATGCGGGCGATGGCGGTGTAGGTGCCGGCCACGGGGTCGTGGGCGACGCCGAGGCGGCCGCCGAGGCCGTCCGGGGCCTCGAGGATCCGCTGTCGGGCAAGGACGCCGGGCAGGTCCATGGGTTGTTCTCCGGTCTTTGCGGAGCGCGGGGCGAAGGCGCCGCTGAGGAAGATGTTGTGTTTGCGGGCCACGGCGATCTGATGCCTCACTGCCAGGAGGATCCATTCGTCGGCGCTCAGTCCCATCACTCGTCCGAAGGCGAGGAGCAGCAGGAGCAGGGAGATCGGTACGCAGACGAGTGCGGCTCGCCAACTGCCCAGGTTGAACGGGATGAGCGCGGCCACGGACGCGACGGCGACCATGGCGAAGCCCGGGCCGGAGAGTCGGCCGATGAAGCCCGACTTCTCGCTCTGCCAGCCGCCGTATGTGGCGGGTTGCGACATCGGTTACGCCTCCTTCGAGGGTTCGGCCGGCTGGGAGGGGGCAACCGGGCGGGGCGGGATCTCGGCCGGAGCCCCGGACTGCGGTGGGGGTGCCTCGTCTGTGGGGCTGCCGCCGGTGGCGGGTGCCGAGCGGGGCGGGATGACGACGTGGCGGCCGCCGGGGCTGCCGTGGTCCAGGCCGGCGTGTGCCGCGGTGTTGGCCATGCCTGATTCCAGAGCGTCCTTGCCTGCGGCCAGCACCTGCAGGGGAAGGCCGATCGAGCCGGCCACCTTGGAGCTGAACGGGCCGCTACCGCCCTTCATGCGGGCCTTGAGGGACTCGTCGCTCCAGAAGCCGCCGCCCGTGCTGGCCTTCGCGACCTGGGCGTTGTCCTGTTCCAGGGCGCGGGTGTAGCCGCTGCCGCCGCCGACCGCGCCCGCGCCGCCCATCTCGGGGCGGTAGCCGCCCTGCATCGAGCCGGCCGAGGAGCCGATGGAGCTGAGCAGCCCGGAGGCGATGGAGCTGCCGCCGCCGGCCGTGGAGAAGGTCATGAACTTGGCGAGGACAGGCCAGGCGAAGCACGCGAGTACAAAGATGACCAGGCCCACGAACATGTTCTGGGCGCCCTGGCCTTCCGCCATCGCGAAGAACCCGATGCTGAAACAGGTCACGATGGCCGGCTTCATCAGGATCAGGGCAATCAGCGCGTTGCGGGCCTTGGGCCACCATTCGCTGGTGGCGTCCGACATCTGCCCGGCCAGGGTGATGGGCATGGTGGCCACCAGGATCATGATTCCGGCCTGGCGGAGCAGAACCTCCAGCCACAGGGCGGCGATGGCCAGGATGCACACGATGCCGACGACGATGATGACGCCGACCCGCGGCGGCTGCCACACCCTCGCCGGTGATCAGCGCGCCGCCGACGGTGGCGGCGCCTCCGCCGCCGGTGATCAGGCCGCCGAACAGCTTGCCGAGCTGCTGCTGCATGGCCTTGGTAGCGTCGGTCTCGCCGGAGCCTCCGCCTTCGAAGCTGTAGTTGATGATCCAGGTGCTGACGGCGTCCGACCAGCCGAGGGCGGCCTGGGTGGCCGTGAAGTACACGGAGGTGATCACCGCCCACTTGACCAGGCCGATGATGGCTGTGGCGGCCGGTTCCCCTTGGTGACTGAGGCTGACCTTGCCGAACTGCAGCAGCGTCAGAACGTCGCGATCACGATCGACAGGGCGGTCATGATGCTGGT